>BIMP01000006.1 GCA_007996965.1 cyanobiont of Ornithocercus magnificus | reverse complement strand
GAAGAATGCGGCAATATCTCCTCGCTTAACAGCTTTAGCCTGGCATCGTCACCGGCAGGGGATTGAGCTGGGTGCAATCTGTGCCGCTACGTGCCACAACCTTGAAGCTCACGCCATGAGCTTAATGCTGAGGGAGTAAAAGCAGGCTAGCACACAGACTGCTCGCCTCAACGTCTAAAAAAGCAGGAGGAAATTAATCAATCGGAGCCAAGCCCTTCAGTACATCGAGCAGCTTTTTGAAGAAAGAGAGCCAGAGAAAGCTACCTATTGCTTTGTGATGGACGCTGTTGGTCACATTTCGCGGGAAAGCTAGTACCAACGCTAATGAAAAGCTGTGGGATTATTACAGGCAAGTGTGTCTTTACTGTGGCTGAGCTGTTTATCGATGTCTCAGACATCCAGCACGGAGATATGGCGAAAAGTTATGCCAAGATTGGCTGATGCTATGCCTAAATCAGGGAGTCATTAAAGACAATACAGCTCACAGGCTGTACTCCTAAACAAAACTCAATTCTGCAGTGAGCGTGTCAAGCTGTAAGGATCGACGCATCAAAGACTAAGCTAGAAAGGCATTCACAGGGATTAGACCTGCTGGAATGCTATTGCAAGCAGCAGCTGGTTGTACGCCTGAGTAAGCTGCAAAAGCGTTGCTGCGATTAGTGGTGGACTTAGCATTTAAACACTGTTGAGTTCTACCGGCAAACATTTGGTAGGACCCAGGCTATGAAGTCTGCTTTAGTTCCCAGCATGGCCAAGTCAATGCTTACCAGTTAAAGGATCAGACATTCCTCCGGGATGGAAGTGTTGATCGAGCTTTATGAATTGGTTGGCTGAATGATAACCTGAAGCCCCCTTGAGTTGAAGGTAGCTGATCAGGAGGAAACAGAAACGTCAGTCTCGATTCAATCCAGATGGCACTCTGGCTGCTGGATCTGCAGAATTAAGGATTCCGCCAGCTTGAAGAAGGCCTTCGAGAGGCAGGTGGTTACACTGATGACAGTGGTCGCAGCGTAGCAGTGTCAGATCCATGTAACTAGCACCAAAATCAAGGTAGCTAATATCGCAATATGTTATGTAATCTGTGGGGCGCTGACATATTGGGCAGCTTTAATAATTGCTTAGTGCCAATTGCGTAAGTTTGATACAGTTGACTTATCTTGACCAATACTTTGCATTCGCTATCCTCTTCTGGACCCATAGCCCTGACTAAAAAACAGCTATTCTGGCGATACCGGAACCAGCTTCTTCAAGTTAGGTCAGTATACATTTAGCTGGGCCGGGCAAGTGTTTGTCCGGTGCTCTCTCAACAGTTGACTTAGGAATCCGTTTGGTTGTCTATCCTTGAGGTGTCTTCAAGTCCTTAGCACATTAACTTCAAGGATGGACTAGGTGGTGGCAACACACAGAATTCCGAAGCCCTTCTTGTAACAGTGGTAGATCTGTCTTGCCCCAGGCTGCTGGACTTTGGCTTGACTTGAGACTACCGTACATTTTTTCACTTGGCCAGTTAGCTGTGCCAAAGTCAGCAGCTTCAGGCCAGCCAAAAAAAGCCATTGGCGGGGTACCGGTCTGAACTGTCCAGAATTATCTGGGTTTCGGTGCCTAGCCTTAGCGGCTTTTTTGGAGGACCATAATCATTCAGTAGATTGTTGAAGGTCCAGCTAAAGCTGGGCTTCGTGATCTAAGGGTGTATGCCCCCGGCTCTTTTCTCTTGCCAAAGCCACTCTGTAAATTAGGGTTCCCAGCTTTACAGGCGGACATCACCGCCGTCTCTCACAAATTTCTGGCGAGATAGTCTCACCTATCTCAAGTCAGAAGTAGAGACAGAAGCCCTTATTCTGTGTTACATTCGTTTACTTTTGTTAAGAGACATGGGCAGCGCAGAGAACAACACCTGGACCCCTCAAACGATAACCGGGTATGTCAAGCTCTTCTGGTTTGGAGGCTTTATCGCTGTGCTCGGCATCGGTGGAAACCTTGTTCTTCACACTACACTATCTGGAGTGCTTTTCAAGACTCAGTTAGGTATTTCTAAGTCAGCTTGAGAAAAACCTGGGCATTGCTGCTGGGGTCTGGTCTAGAGAGTTAAGCTTCGCACAGAGCAGCTATGAGTATAAAAAGTCATGGCGAAAACCGACGTCTGTAGGCATGATTGCAACTTCTTGTCCGAAACCTGTCCATAGCTGGGCGAAACGTCATCTCGATTGCTGATCGCTTAAAACAACGGATGTTATAAGGGCTACTGGGCATTAGGCGGCTTTGCTGTTAACCAGATGCCGTTCAGAGATGCGGCAATGACATGCAGATGACCTGTGACATAAGTGAGCTGTGAAAGTAGCTGAGAAGGAATCAGTTACTTTAGAGCCTATTCTAAAATCGATCTAGTTGCCTCAGACAACCTATAATGAGTCTTATATTACTTTATCAATTCTCACAACACATCCGTGGTATGAACCAGGATATTTCCTGACTAACCCAAATCTCCCATGACGCCTCTAGTATCATTAGCTAAAAATAAGCAGATCTGTCGCAGCGAAAAGCTTGAGCAGGTTTCTAATTATGTGACAAACTTACTTGGAGGCTGGAATTAGTCCCTTGATCTCAGGAGACTGGAATACAGAAAAATAGGTTAAGCTAGCCAGATCCAACTAAAGTGCCATAAAGCTTATCAAGATAAGCTCTTCCTGCAACCGCTTCTTAACCTACAGCTCAACTCCTTTCTTGCGAAAGCAATAGATGAATTCTAACTATCAACTTAATCTAAGTCTATGTCCTGGACCTATGCAGGCAAGCTCCATTTGAGTGGTTGCTCTGGGAATCAGATTAGTTTTGGATGTTGGGGGTCCCCTTTAAATGGTCCCTGAATTTCTGGGGTAATCCAGCCACCATAAAAGCTGCCAGGTTGTGGTATCACCAGCTCTGCATTTACCCAGCATGCATCCATCAAGGCTGGATAGAGAGCATACCAACCAGCTATTTCCCGGAAGCGATCACTCGGATTGAGGTAGGTCCATAAAGCCTCATGCAGGCGCTGATCGCCAAAAACCACATCATGATAGGTTGCAATGCCCTTCCATTCGCAAAATGTTGAATGACTGCTACTCTCCAGCAAGTCGAGGTTGAAGGCATCAGGTGGCAGGTAGTAGGTAGGAGGGTGAAACGTTTCTAGGATACGAATGCTGCGGTTACTCTCAGCCAACAGCCTGCCAAGAGCCTCCACCCGAACATGGTCAGAACAATGTTCCAGTCGAGGTGGCCGTGGATAGTCGCTGACTCGTTCCATCATTGTCTTGTCTGTGATCTGTATTCAAGCGCAGTACTTTCTTCAAAGGTTTCCCGTTTTCAAGTGATGAGAATGCAACACATTACAAGTAGAGACAGTTGTTGAGCCGGTTATCTCTTTCTGCATTCTTGCTTGATGACCACGCTAGCATAGATGCCGATATTTTTACTCCTAAGTCGCTTCTATACATACCTGTGTGGAATTTCTGCAATATACTAGGCGGTAAAGACTGAGAATTAAAGGAGTACTCATATCCTAAATATGGGTCAAGAGTTGGCAGTTAATAATAATCTAGATAGAATGAGTGTGGCGCAAAAGTAAATTTGAGACCTCATAGATGAAAGACGCCAAGTTTTTAGTCAGGCCAAATATATAAACATGCAAAGAAGAAGGCAATATGTGACTTAAGCCCTGACAAACTGTATTCTTGCAGAAGCAGAACTTCCAGCAGATGAGCAACTTTAGCTTGAAACTGCCATAGCTAGAATAACTCACCCGCTTCCCTAGCTGAGAGCCACAGATGGTGATCGGGCAGCAAGCACATGTCGTCAGGCAGGCCCTTCAGCATCATGCTTAAGCTAGTTAAGATTTCTCTCCGTGCTTCTGCCAGCTCTAAGTTTAGTGCCTACTTCAATAGAGCACACAGCTGAGCAGCTATTTCACGTGGCTGACCACCAGTGCCAGTGTACCTAAGTAAGCAAGCATTCACCTCGGACTCAACAGTCAGTAAGTTGAGACACTTAAGGCTCCTGATGATGCACTCTTCAAACTCTTGGATCTCGATGTCTGCAGAGTGTTGTGAAGCAAAGAGCTTCCACAGTCACTCTTCAGTCGAGTTTCTTCAGGCCTTCAAAAGCTTCTTAGTTTTGGTCCACCATTACCCGTCGCTGCAGGTAAAGGATGGGGATAGAATTAACTCCTAGTCTAATATCAAGGAACTCAGGTCCTGTTGAAGTATAGGAATGCATTGCACCCTCCCGTCTCTGTTAACCAAGCTAGAAATGGACTTGAGGTTTTGGTGCCTCGTTAACCTTTAAGCTTAGTCATTATCTCGATAACATCTTTGGTATCTCACAGGAATCAGCCGTAGCCAGTGGATTCTTCGTTTTTAAGCAGCTTGAAGATACTTGCAGAAATCTGAAGGTTGCTCTTGGTCGCTAAGTCTACAGACTTATCAAGCTATTGAGAGCTTAGTTCATGGAACCATAGCATGGACTGGATATGTCCAGCTGAGTGCCAAAGTGGTTGACGCGTCTTCTATGATAGCTTCGCAGCAACCGCTGCTAACAACGTTCACCCTTTCTCCTGATGGGGCGCAGTTCGACTCAGGCCATGGAACGGGGACCTGAGCTTGCTTCGAGGAACCTCAGATGACCCTGACCTATCGCGGCCAGAAATACGACCAGCAAAAAGCTGGCGTTGCTAGTAAAAAGTCTGCACTGACCTATCGCGGTGTTGCCTATGCCAAGTAACCCAAAGATCTCTGAAGAACTGAAATCTTGCTTTGGTGAGGTCTGCAAGCTGGGTTAAGTCCCAAAAGCCTACACGGTAGTGCATGCCTCATCGAGCTTTTGTTCCAGAGCCGAACTCTCTTTAGGAGGCCTATAAGCACGATTTGTGCAAAGGGCTACAAAGTACACTCCATTAGGCTAGAAAATCTCCCAGCAACTGAGGATAAACGTTGAGAGTCTGAAACCAGACAAACTAAATCATCACCACTATCATGAGCCTAAGTTGACTGTGCGCTAGTTTTTAGCCAAGCCTAAAAAGGAAACCAGGGATAGGAGCTCCACCCGCAAGAAGATTGGTAATTATCTGAATTGAAGGTATTGGTCATTTTGCGGTCAACATCCAACTATAAGTGTAGGATTTATCGTAACCCGGCCACTGCTTGACCAGCCCTGGTTATCGCACTATAACCTACGTCCCTAACCAGTGAATATCTTCTACACAGACAAAGACCCAGAAGCAGCAGCCCGAAGCCTTCCCGACAAGCATGTTGTAAAGATGCCGGTGGAGACTGTACAGATGCTAGTGTCGGCACTCCTGCGCCATGGTATCCAGCCCCGGGTGTTCACCAGCAAAGGGACCATCCATAAGGGTGGATATCATCATCACCCATCAACAATATGGGCAGGAGATACACAAGCTAATGCTATGTGGCTATGGCAACATGGTATGAGTCTCTGTGCCGAGTATAGCCAACGCTATGGGAAAACTCACTTTGCAGAAGGTCAACTAATGCTAATCCTTGACTACCTGCCCAAACTGCCTGCTGGTGACCTCACATCGCCAACTCTAGCGATGCCTGCTGAGTGCAAGACTGCCGACCCAGTCGAGTCTTATCGGAACTGTATCAGAGCAAAGGTCGCGGCTAAGCCTAAGTCCTTCGTCTGGAGCAAGGGCACAGCTGCACCCACTTGGCTCTAGGAATGTACCCTCAATTGCTCTTTGTCAAGTGATTACTAAACCTGCCAGGTGTCGGAAGAAATCCAGAGACGGGCTTAACATAATCCAAAGTCCAATCCAGGACTGTAAGCTCAGGGTATCTGAATTTTAATGATTACTCTAGCGATTCAGATATTCGCGGTGCAATGGAGATTCGTACTAGTGCTATATACAGTCAGGGTCCCTAGCTTTGAGCATTGATCTCAAGTGCTCTAGACCTGAAACTGGATTGTCGGGTTATGAGTGAAGAGATTGGTCTCAAGGCAGTGCCTGAAGTTCTGTCCCTCATCTCACCAGTCTTGGCTGGTTTAATTGCTGGTCTCATCCTTGGCAAAATATCCACACGCAACAGGTTGGCTATAGGGCTACTTGAGGAACGCCTTGGCAAAACTGACGAAGGTCTTGCCCAGTTCAGCCATCAGTTAGAGATGCAAAACAAAGAGATTAAGCAACAGCAACTCCAACTGCAAGGAGCACGAGAAACTGCAGCGGTTAGCCGTGCACAACTTGAGGCAGTGACCAGAGAAAGAAACGATCTTAAGTCTGCCCAATCCGATACCACAGCAGCTCTGGAAAAGATCAGAATAGAGAAGGAAGCACTCGCCAAACAAGTTACTGAAGCCGCTGAAAAGCTCAGGTCGCAGGAAAGCCAGACAAAGTTCTTGGAAAAGGCAAGAGCGGATCTCATCATCCAATTTCGTTCCTTAAGCGGCCAGATGCTTGATGGCTCTAGGGATGCTTTACTGAAGACTACTAAGGAGACTGTGAGCGAACCTTTTGCAAAGCAAATGGAGCAACTGCACCAGCAGATGCAGGTTTTGCAGAGAGACTCAGTAGAAAAGCTCGGGATTTTGGCCCAGACCACACTGGATCTGCGCCAGCGCAGTGAGGATGTTCAGGGAGCAGCTCAGCAGCTCACCTCTGCCTTGCGTTCCCCAAATGTGAAGGGGCGGTGGGGAGAGGTTAACCTGCGACGGATCTTGGAGTTCGTCGGCCTCATCAGCTACTGCGACTTCGACGAGCAGGTCCATATCGGAACTGAGGATGGTGCCTATCGACCTGACTGTGTTGTTACTATTCCGGGGTCACGAAGGCTGATCGTGGACTCCAAGGCACCTATCGAGAGTTACCTGGATGCACTACGAGCGGACGATGAGGCTCAAAAAGAGGTAGCACTTAGGGAACACCTTAAGAAGGTCCGTAGCCACATCGATTTGTTAAGCAAGAAGGACTATGCTGGAAAGCTAGGTTCTTTAGGACAAGTAGTCGATGCTGTTATTCTATTTATCCCGGTAGAAGGCGCTCTTTCAATGGCACTAGAAAGAGACCCAAACCTTCTGGAGTATGCTTTTAGCAGGAAAATCATCCTGACATTCCCGACAAGCTTGCTAGCAATTCTCAAGGGGTTGGCAATGTCAATTCAACAAGCGGAGGTTGCAAACAACATCGAGGAGATCCAGGACAATGCGGTAGAATTATACAAGAGATTCCTGACTTTTGTGGACAAATTCAATGCTGTTGGCAGTAACCTTGCACGATTGAACAAGAGCTTCAATGAGGCTGTAGGCTCAGCGCAGGGCCGCTTGTTACCTCAGGGGCGAAGGTTTGCTGAGTTAGCTAGCCAAAGTAGCGAGAACAAGATTAGTGACACTATTGATAGCATTGTCAGAAGGGTTCAAACAGAAGACTAGTCAGTAGATTTTTCTCTAATCCAAAAAGTATCTTAGGACCGCAAACTTAGTATCGGTAAGCTCTAGTTCTGCGATCTTTGTAAGTATGATTACTTTTCCTAAAAAGTATTTAACTCCGTCTGGAATTTTTACTGAAAATATTGGTAGACTATAGTTTGAAAAACTTACTACTAATCAGATAAATTCTATAGAGAACAGTATCGAGAAATTGGTCAGTAAGTATAACTTGGTTAAGGAAGCCTTGCCTAGTCTAAATTCAGGTCAGGAGTTTGATATTATTCTGTTGTTGGGTAAGTATTTTGCTACTAACAGTGTAATAGCTTTTTACGAAAGAGCTTTCTCTATCTCGTGAAAGAGTTGAGATAGGGGATATGCTTTGAGAGTACTTATGTCTTGAGAAAGTGTCGGCAGCTGGAGGCAAGCTGACCCTATTCATATCTACGTGACGTGTCGAAAAGATTTGGCCTTGAACCAGGGCATGTGCTTTAGCTAGTGTCCTAGATTCTCAATTGGCTTTATGGCCAGAAGTTTTGGTAGCCTAGATGAGAACTTAGCTAGTATAGCCCTTGAGGATTCATGCAATCCAGGCTCAGAGGCCCATACTAGACAGACTAACCAAGCTAATTTATTATACATTGACCCTACAGAAGCTTAAATTATGTCATGCAGTCCTCCAAACTAGGGTGAAAGGTATGAAAATTTCAAGGCTAACTAGCCAAACTTGAAAATGATTGTTTGTTTGCCATATAAGCATTGCACTCACAACTGCATTGCTCAGCTAGCTAGTAGCTGCAGACTAATTAGATTTGGCTTGCAGATTAATATTGTCAAGCTTAATAACTAGGTTGGCACACCTACTTATTTACCATATATGCCAGCGAACACTTTTTTCGTCCGACAAACAAAGTATCGCCTGGCAGGGCTTTCTATAACCACTGGGTAATCATTTTGAATTGGCCTTATCTAATCTATAGAGCCAGTCCCAGCTTGCGGAGATATCTCAGGGATTAGATAACTACCCCAAAATGAAGAGCATTAACTAGCAAGACTACCACCCGCAATCAGAAACCTATGTCAAGGTTCAGCATCTCCAAAGGATTTGACTTGCTTGGAAGAGTCTTTATTACAGGAATCTTTGCAACTGCGATCCCTGGTAAGGTTACCGACTTTTCTGTGACAGCTGACTTTATAGCTTCAAAGGGTATTCCTGGGCTTCTCGCTAACGTCCTACTGGTCTGTGCGATAGCTTTTTTGGTCCTTGGTTCACTTTTGTTTGTTTTTGATCAGGATACAAGACGCGGGGCATCACTTTTGTTGATTTTTCTTATTCCTACGACACTAATCTTTCATGTCTTCCCACCAGACACTAGCCTGGTCCGTAATCTTGCTTTGATAGGTGTGTTAATTCTCAGTGTAACTCGCAAGGCCTAGTCATAGAGTTACCATTTTTGCAGAATTATTAACAACTATGCTAACATGGCAGATATCCTTCTCGATGCCAAGTTTTGGAACAAGGTTTTCAAGGAGATGAAGCATCAGACAGTGATAGTGATAAAGAAAAACAAGGGTAAGGGGAAGCTCATTCCAGCGAACGCGGTGATGCGAGCAAGTAAAGCCAAGATTGACGAGGGCTTCTTCTACAAATTTATGTACAAGAATTACGATCCAGCAAAGAGAAGTGTTGTTGCGGGAAAGCTGGCAGAGCTGAAAGACAGGAAATGGAAAGCTTATGTCTGGGATATGAAGTTGACTCAGCTGAGAATTAAAGAAATTGAGAAGGCAATAATCACAACCGCAATAAAAGAATTTTTGCTGCCCGAATCAATTTTGTATAACGGAAAGACTTTAATAAGAGCAGGTAGAGTTAGTTCAAAACGATCAATTAGCAGGGGTTTTGTTTACTTTATAAGGAACAATGACATTTATAAAATTGGCATTACTGACAACCTGCTGCGTCGTATTAGAGAATTGAGGCCCGATGAAGTCATGAATGTGGTACGTTGTGCCAACTTTCAGGAACTAGAGAAGAAACTACACATGAAATTCAAGACAGGACGCATTCCTCAGACGGAGTATTTCAGGCTCAGCAAAGAGCAGGTGCATCAAGTACACAAACTAATGATGGAGCTGGCAAGCTTTTGAGTAACTTTTCCTACTAGTTTTCCCGCTGCCATTTGGTGGATATATATCTAGTAAGGAGCAAGAAAGCGGGACAAATTGCAAGTGAGACTGGAGAGATGCCAGCCTCGAAGACTCCCTCTCGAATCGAGAAGCCAATGTGCAAATGGCCAAGATACTGAAGATTAACCAGTCAACAACTCCTAAAAGCGAAGTGTTCTATGATGCACTAGTTTCTAGAGCAGTCGCTAGCGTAAACCAGCAACTAGTTACTTCAGGGACTAGCAAGAGGTCATAAACCATCAACATCTGAGGTTTTGTTCCTAGTAGTGGGATCTTTAGCTAGTCTACAATTGTGTCAAGCTATAGATAGAGCACTATACTTTTACAAGCGTTTATGGCTGGGGAGTCATCTCAGATTCATCCCACCAAACAATTGGTCAGACTTCTGCAAGCCATACGCTAATGCTGGACATTGTCAAGCATTACACGAGATCACAGGATCCTAAGAAGCTTCGATGGGTGCCTTCAGTCTTTCGAAGATAAGCTGCTGATTAGCACCTATGCCAAATGCTTAGTTTGGCTGGCCTACCAGCTCAGTAGAGCTGGTAGGCCAGAAGGGACAAGCTAGAATATTATTAGAGTTGTTAAGAGGATAGCAGCTTCTATGTGTATACTGGAAGAGGTAGAGACAGTGACTGCACAATAATCTGCAAGAACTTTTAGTGCAGTTTAAGGCTAACTCTGCCGCTACTCATGTGAAGCTAGTTCCAGTGTAGGCTTTTATAAAGTCATCCTAAATGCTGGACTTTTTAGGCACAAAGCAAGATGCTGCACCATAACTCTTTCTTGATAATGCTCTTTCTTTTTGCTGCTAGCCTCCTTGGCTTGCTCTAGCTCACGTAGATCCTTGTGAGAAAGAGGATATGTGATAGTTCGAGCAACTAGCTACTCCTACTATTTACCAGCTTAGTAAAATGGACTACTTCGACTTACTAGCCCCTACCTTCCGATAGTACGATCTAGCGAGAACTAATTATCGTGGTCTGACATGTTGTTCAGCTGAAGTTCATCGCTCTGCAATCTGCCTACTCCCCATCGCTGCTTATTTCAGTCGATAATCGTGGTTTTGGTAACCTTGAGTCTTTTTCCCTTTCTTACTGCTCAAGCACTGAGAGAGAAGCATTACTTCTGCGCTTTTGTCTTGCATCTATCTGCTCAAGCTCACGTTTAATACAGACATCATCTTCAGCAGGCCATTTCTCCAACTTATGAGATTTCAGGATGGCTAGCCTACAAGTCATTAGCACAACCTAGAGAAATGTGTATTTCGCTCACGGGGCCATGCCTACTGCTAATTATATAGACAGTGCAAACACTATTCCGCATTTTGTCCACTGAAGATTCCACGAACTGCTTTAGGTTCTTACTAGATCTTCCACTTCCACCTGAAAGAACCAAAACCCACCTAAGATAATGCCGAGACGTAAAAGACACAGGTTGGTCTGCTGGAAACTAGTTAGGACCCTTGTGGGTTGAAGCATCAATGCAGTTGTTGGAGGTACCACTGTGGACTGGACCACTTCTCTATTCATTAAAGGGAAATATTGGGTCAGCTGTCTGCGATCCCGCCAGCTGCTTAAACCATGCTCGCTGCAGTGCAGGCGCTGCAGCGCCTGCGGGCAATGGCTCTGGTCTAATTCGGTACTCATAAACTCGGCCGCGATCGCGACCGGCTCGCCGCGACTCCAAGCGGTGGCCGCAAAGCCTCAGCAAGCTGCGCAGAGTACCGGAGGCTCGCTTGCCTGGACCAACTCCTAAGACCTGCCTCATATCGCTGCGGTGCATCTCGGCTGTAGCCTGCAACTTCAGTAGATTCGGATCGTCAGCGGCGAACCACTCTTGGCGGTTCAGCCAGCTAGGTAGACCGAGTGCATCAGCGGCTGCAACCTTGTGACCCAGCAGCTCGCGGACCAGGTCCGGCAGCCAAGCACGTCCATTTGGAGCTAGCTGCTCGCGGCGTCTATTGTCGTGAACGGCTACCTGCTGGCGCGCCTCTAGGGAATTCAAGAGCCAACCAAAGCCGAGGCGTTGGCAGAACCGATCCCGATGCGCGCTCAATAGCTCCGCAGTTGGCTTCTCTCTGCCCAGACCCCAGCTCTTGGCAACTCGGTAGCGCTTTAACGCCGCCCTCTCCTTGTTATTGAGACGGCGACGCCTGCTTAGGCTTGACGCCTCAACATCGCTAATTGGCGCGGCGTCGATGACCGCCTGATCCTCAATTGCCTGAGCCTCAGCAGCAATACCCTCTAGCTCTAGGCCAATAGCCTGAGATGCAGACTCATCTGTAGGTGTTGCCTCGGCAATTATCTGCCAACCCTCACGCTGGCAGAGTCCACGAATGGTGGCTGAGTAGGCCAGGCGAGCCCGATTGCGAGAGGCGGCCGTCTCAATCCAGTACTGCAGCCAGGGACCACAATTGCTGGTTGCCAAGTCGTATCCAGCCGTTATTAGATCAGCTATCAATTGTGGCTCTACATGCCTCAGGCTCTTTAGAATCGCAGCGGCTGTTGTATCACCAGAACCAATTCTTAGCTGGTCTCCAGGGCTTCGCTCCGGAGCGAAGCACCAAACTGGACAGTTAGAGTCTCTGACGCGAGCTGCAGCCTGAGCCACGTGCTCCGGCGCCACTGTACCACCGCTAACAATCAATACAGCTGCAAAGCGATCGACCAGCTCAATCGACAGGCCCGAGCTGATAGCCGGAGTACAATATATTGCATCATATTCTGCTGCTACCTTATCGGGGTTAGCAGCCAAGCGAGCAGCATCGTCAGGGCTTTCTGAGTCGATTACCAACACCTTGGCAGCAGGTTTTTTCCTGAGATGGAACGCCGCCAGGTTCTGGGCGCTGTTCTTGCTTTTGGCTCGCTGCGCTGTTGTCCAGCAGAAGAAGGGTTTGCCATCAGCTATCAGCTCTACCAGCTTGGTGTGCGCTCGCTCACTGGCTTGCTTGTTGGTTAAACCCTCAGGGCAGTATAAGCGACGACTGGCAAAAGGCTGGTGTTCACTGCTAATCAAGTGCGCTTTCCTGCCGGTTAAACCCTCTAGCAACTTCAAAGCTGGCCCGCTTAGCTGAGCATCGCTAGCAATCACCTGCCGGGCATTGCGCAGCAGTGCAGTTACTGTCTCCAGCACTTCTACACGGCGTTCAGCCACGGCAGTGCCGCTGCTAAAGAGCAGGTGCTCCAATCCTTGGCACCACTCGTCCAACACCACCACTGGCCCATGGCCATCGCAGCCCCGCCACTCCGCAGCGTTGATTCGCAGGGCGCTGGAGGGGCAGGCAGAGTCAAAGCACATACCCAGCCCTTGATTGCGCTGCCAGCTGCCGGGCTTGGCCTCCTCAGCCCAAGGGAGCCCTAGCAGTTCGGCTTGAGCGCGGCCCAGCGATGTGCGGTGCGTGAGGCTAATGATGGGGATGCCCTCGCTCAAGAACGGGGCCACAGCAGCAGCAGTGCTCCTAGTCTTGCCGCTGCCCATCGGCGCGGCCATCGCCACCAGCGGCGCTGCCTCGGGAGAGGGGATCGGCGCGCAGTGCTCCAGCAGCCGACCGGCCGAGGCGATTACATCGGCGCAGCGCAGGCGCGGTAGCTCGGGCTCTATGGTAAGCGGCTTTAAGGCAGCAGCCAGTCGCTCCCAGGTGCCTCCGGCAGCCAAGTGGTCGTCCACCCCCTTGTCTGGACCCGGGCACGTGCCCACCCGCACCTGTGCCCCGGCTGCTCGCAGGCAGCGACCGAGGCGATTGGCAGCGCACCTCACATCGCGCCGTCCCCGCTCGCTGCTGCTCCAGTCAAACAGCACCCAGGCATTGCGCTTGCTCCAATTGAAAGCGGCCAAATCGCAAAGCAGCTCTATGGGCCCGCTGCGGCAGCCGCCAAAACCTTTCTCTCCAATGCGTTTGGCGCCGTTGTGAACACCAGGCAGTGCCACAGCGGGCAAACCAATGCTCAATAGGGCTCCAGCTTTCTTGGCCCCCTCTGTGATGACCACCGGCAGGCGCGGTGTGGCCATCACCCAGCGCCAGAAGGCACCCGAATCGCCTGTGGCATCGGCTTGAGCCTCTGCTGGTAAAAGTAGTTCAAAGCGCTCAGCGACTAGTTGGGCAACAGATGCGGGCACTCTCAGCCAGGTGGAACGCGTTGGCTGGCCTATAGGAGCTTCATATTTCAGAACCTTTCCAGCCTTTTGACGGGGGCGGTCGCTTTTGAACTGCCCCCACTCCATAGGAGCCCAGTCGTCCAGGGGGTCTAGCCCTGAACACCACCATCCCCCGGCCTCGCTTAGGGGCTCCAAGGCAGCTAGCAGCTTTCGGGCTGGCCCGGTTACATACTGGCTCGCATGACCTCCCAGCTGCTCCATAAAAGCACCCGCTAGGGCTTCTGAGATGCTGCTGCTTGTTAGAGTCTGGACGTTGGCGCTAATTAGAGCCGTTGCTACAGAACTGGTCTGCCACTCCTTCCAGTGCTTGCTGCTAATCCCTGGACTGGCTAGCCCAGGGATTGCTTTGGTCTGGCAAGGTGTGCTATTAACTGGCCTTCGTCCCTGTAATGGGGACTTCATTTCATTCTTAAGAACGGTGGAATGAGTCGAGAACTGCAATTGGTCTTGTGGGTTCTCAGGCAAAACCTCCGGATTTCTCCGGAGGTTTTGCTGTGTCTGGGCTAGTTGTCTTTAGAACCATTGCTCTGAGTGCTTTTGTTTAGTCCCTAGTAAAAAGTTGGCCCTTGCTAGAACTTAAGTGCTTGCCGTAGACAGGCTTCAGGATCGGAGTCCCTTGGCAGCCGCCTTCAAGGCTCTGCTAGCATCGAAAAGTCGTCTTCCGCCTATAGGTTTCCCCGAATATGCTGTTGCCTAGTGAGGCCATAGTTACTAAGTGCATCTTATTCTTTAGAAAATAACATGCAAGCCACTCCTTGGCCAGTAATTTGTATTTCCCCGTGGACCCTTGCCATCTATATTCGTCTCAAAGCGCCTCTAGACGCCTGGATAGAATCCTAAAGAGATTGCCAAGCTGGAGCGAGCCGTTGAGAAGATGGACATTCCTTTGCCTTTACCTAACTCCACAGAGCTGCTATCTGGAAGAGCTGAGCTCCATGAAAGAAAAGGACCATAATTACCGACAAGGAGTACAAGGCTATATGGAAGGCGCTTAGCTCTAAGCAGATTAAGCAGACCTGCGAAGAATGCGGCAATATCTCCTCGCTTAACAGCTTTAGCCTGGCATCGTCACCGGCAGGGGATTGAGCTGGGTGCAAAGCGATAACTGCAGAACCAGTAGCGCGTCGATGCACCGCTAGAAGCAAAGGCTCCTAACCACAGAAAGCGGTTAACTACTGCAATGGCTACAAGCCCTAACCTATTCCCCTAATCTTCTGTCCACTCCGATTAAACCGGGCTAGAAAACCAGTGGTGAGCACCATCATTTTCTGCCTGAAGACTTTGTGTGGAGACAGACTTTCTTGATAAGGAGGCGGAGTAGTATGCTGCTTTTATCATATGACTCCGACCTCACGCAAATTGGGCTGATTTACATCCGCTGTTCGAACGATTTGATTGGATCGAGTTGAGTGCCTTCAATACTTTAAGGCTAGCATGTTCTGGTAACTAGCGAGGTCATTGTAACTCAGCATTTATTTTCGGACTTTGTCACCAATAGTCGGTGAATGGACCAAGCAATGACTGATAGATAAAAACAGATAGAAGACTTGCCAAATATTGTTGAGATAATCATCAAATTCAGTGAAAATAACCGGGGACTTGATGAGATGAGTCTCCCTAGCGCCCTGTACAGTACTAGGATCTATATGACTAACCAAAATAGTCTGTAGAAATACGGGCCATGACAAATATAGCCATGACAGGAACTACGCATTCTTCTCATGTGGTCGTCATTGGAGGTGGCTGGGCCGGCTGGGGTGCCGCTAAGTCGCTCTGCGAAGCCGGAGTCAGTGTCACCTTGATCGATGGGATGGCTGATCCGACTGGTAGCAAGCCAGTTACAACCAAAAGTGGCAAACCTTTTGAGGCAGGAACTAGGGGATTTTGGAGGGACTATCCCAATATTAATAGTCTTGCTAAAGAGCTTGGCATTGGAAATGTCTTCACTGACTTCACAACCAGTGCATTCTGGTCACCGCACGGATTGGAAGCTACAGCCCCTGTGTTTGGTAGGTCCCTCCAATGGCCTAGTCCCCTTGGCCAGGTGGTTGCAACAATCGATAATTTTAAGCGTCTACCATTTCCAGATCGGTTAAGCATTGCAGGGCTTCTCTATGCGATGTTGGACCTCAATCGAAGTGACGAGGTTTTCAGAAAATACGATAATATTAGCGCCCAAGTACTTTTTAAAAAGCTCAAAGTTAGCGATCGAATGATCGATGACTTCCTCCGCCCGATCTTGCTAGTCGGTCTATTTAAGCCACCTGAGGAAGTTTCAGCTGCTGTCATGATGGAGCTTCTCTACTATTATGCTCTAGCCCACCAAGACTCATTCGATGTTCGTTGGATTAATTCAAAAAGTATTGCAGAACATCTATTTAAGCCTCTAAGTCAAAAACTGATGGCGGATCACAGGCTGAGGGTTTTCGGCGAAACACTGGCTACACGGTTAAATATTTCGGTTGAAGCGGATAGTATTTATTCAGTTGAGACCAGAAGTGTAGTGGCAGATGAAATCGATGTAATTAATGATGTAGATGCTATTGTTCTAGCTGTGGGTGCAAAAGCGCTCAAAGCCTTATTGTCAAATTCACCAGAGTGCAGTAAGGCGGCACCCGAGCTTGTAGCTGCTAGTTCTCTTGGTTCGATTGATGTTGTTTCAGCGCGTTTGTGGCTTGATCGTTATGTGCCAATCCCTTACCCAGCTAATGTTCTCTCTCGATTTGAGTCACTGAATGGGGCTGGTGCTACCTTTTTCATGCTTGATCAACTTCAGAAGAGATCAGAACAAGCGCTTTGGGGTAATGACAAGCCCAATGGTTCAGTAATTGCGAGCGATTTTTACAATGCATTTGCTATTGCCACGATGAGCGATCAGGAAATCATCGATCTACTTATGTACGATTTGCTTCCTGTTGCTCATCCTGAATTCAAGAACGCTCAAGTACTTGACTATGAAGTAAGGCGTTATCCAAGCTCTGTATCTCTATTCTCTCCCGGCAGTTTTACGGAGCGTCCACCATTGGAAACCTCCCTAAAGTCCACAGTCTGTGCTGGTGACTGGGTGCGTATGGGGGACAGAGAACATGGTGCTAAAGGGCTATGTCAAGAGCGAGCCTATGTATGTGGTATTGAGGCAGGGAACTCACTACTCAGACGTAACATTGTCAAAGGAGCAGCTAAATCAAAGT
Source organism: cyanobiont of Ornithocercus magnificus (assembly GCA_007996965.1). Taxonomy (NCBI): domain Bacteria; kingdom Bacillati; phylum Cyanobacteriota; class Cyanophyceae; order Synechococcales; species cyanobiont of Ornithocercus magnificus. The sequence goes on along the minus strand of BIMP01000006.1, from coordinate 10,053 downwards.
CTAACCAACACCCCGTTATTCCAGTCCGGGCTGATGAACCACACTTTGTTTTAGGCCGTATTTTAAATAAAATAGTGATGGATCAAATTGATGCCTTGGGACTGAGATTACCTTGGCTCGATTCGTAGCTACCAATAAGTGTTGATGAGTATCTGCTCTCGGCTGATTAAACCTTACCGTCGTGTAACTAATCTTTACATATGCTTAGCTCTCCTGGTAAATTTGCACCTAGGCAACCGACTGAACCAGATCTTCGTTGTTTTTCAGTATTATTTTTCTCAAAAGCTGACAGCAGTATATCAGAAACCTAACACAGGCATTGGCTAATCTCTAAGTTGTAAAAGCAGTGATGCAAGAAAGGGCCAGAGTTGCCGTGTTAGAGAATAAGCTCTTCGCTGATGAGAACTGGATTTTATGTGCCATATGTTAAACTATAGCTCATAATAATAATGGTCCAATTTACTGACGAAGGCCACAGATGTTCTATGAAACCTCATCTTTAAGCTTCTCTCGTGACTCATGAGTGACGCAATGGCTTTCCGTCATTGTGGAGTCTGGTCAGCGAATGCTGCGCTAGCCCTTGGGTCGCAGAAAACTAGGACAAAGTCCTTACTCTTGGTGAACAGAGCCTACAGGCCTGTGACGAATCGCGAGAAATTGCTGAAGCAGGCGGTCACTGACGAACTGGCACAAAGCAATGACCACACTCAAAGCATCGCCACAGACCGGTCAAAGGTCCTGGAGGCTTTTCGCGAGGCAAAGCTCGCGGATTACCCTACCAGTAGTTAACGTTTCGTTACAAAAAGAACCATTCGATGCTTTCGCTCCTTTTTCCACTCGCTTATGCTGCTACATTGGCATGCCTGGTTCTCCAGGCATTTCGAATGATGCGATTTGGCAGCTTGCTTGTTTCTGATGGATCGAACAGATCTCAAGACAGAACAGGCCTCAAGACTGTGCATCCTGAACTGTTGGACAAAAATGGCAAAGTCACAGACGAAAAGCTTTTGGCCGTCCGCTTCTCAGATCTAGAAGGCTTTGCCCCTACTGACTCTTGAGCTAAGGGCTATTATTATTGCCTCTGTTCAGATCAAGAGGCCGATTGCCACTCTTATAAGTGCGAACAGGAACTAAATCCCTAGTGCTTAGTCTACCAGATTTAAGCCACTGGCTGCAGATTACTACAACCTGACGCTGCTGGTTAATCTCATAAGCGAAGACCTGCAGTTTGTGCGGAGTTAGCTTTTCTCTAGACCTTTAAGTTGGAAGCAATAAATCTAGATTTAAAATAATGTGTGCATTAGCAGCAAGAGCTTCTACCGCATCTTGAAAATACGGACCATGATGGTACCGACAACAATTGTTTGGCAAGCAATGTTGTAGACGCTACGACTTATTCAGCTTCAGCTGGCATTCTGATGAGCTGGCCGGCAATCGATACCGGAGTAAGACATCACTGTCTGGTTTAAAGCTTTTTTCCTAAATTATGGTTACATAGCCTATATGACTACTGGCCTGCTGATGCGACCCTTGGCAACTTTCGGCACCACAGATCCGTTGCTTGACCTGTGAACTGACAGACAGGAAAGCAAACGCAACAACTGACTGCAAAATGGGGGCTTCTAGCCATTGGGATGCTCCGGCATGCATAGTGCATGAGTCCCTTGTGGATTTGGGCTCCAGTGGAAAAGCGAACCTTTGGATGACCCCGCAGAAAACTCGGGAGGAATTTGGGGGGTATTATTAGGCACAGGCTCATAGTTCATCGGGCACAACGAATGAAAGTTCTTATGTCAAGTCGATACCGTTTACCAAGGCATGCTCTTAAAATAGGTGGTTGAGGTATGAAGTCCTTGAGACCTTTCTGGGCTTAGCAACTCCATACAGAACGGAGCATCAACTTTCAATGGCAAAAAACAAAGGTGTACGAATCGTTGTCACTCTTGAGTGCACCGAATGCCGTTCCGCCCCTGCTTCCGAAAAGCGTTCCCCTGGCGTATCTCGCTACACGACTGAAAAGAATCGTCGAAACACGACAGAAAGGCTCGAGCTCATGAAGTTCTGCCCCCAGTTGAATCGGATGACTCTCCATAAAGAGATTAAGTGAGTCCAGGTCAGCAACAGGCTTTGTAGACCTTGTTGTGGATAATTCCTCCGACGTTTGTGGCCACTTGGACGTAGGGCGCGAAAGAGAACCAAGGTTTACTCTGTACAGATTAGCTGATATACGCGACCTCGTCGCTCATAGCCATGAGCAAGCCTGGATGTCGAGGGTCTGTATCGCAGAAATACTCACCCTGCTTGGTTCTACTGTTGCTAGTGGATCGTTGCTGACCAACATCCGGTGGTTAAGCGATGTGTCGACGTCTGCTAATGAGGTGTCAGCAGATAGGTACCCTGGAAATCTTTTTTGGTTCTGCCAATACGCATTAGACCTTGCTGTTGGTAAGCTAAACAGCGACCGTGAGGGTGCTTTGTGGACACCATCTCTCTCCTGAGATCCAGAGGACTGCAGTACTATCGGTTTCATCGACGACTAAGTTGATGCTTGTTGTGTTGATTCTTCCCAACGGCTGACTGTCAGTAACCGATTGAATTGATTGGTGCAGTCTTGACCGCTCTACTCAGACTCTGACCGGCAATCATAGGAAATCCGTATCGTCGGCTATAGGGCAAAAATAGCAGAGCTGTTCCCTAGATTCAGTGGCAGTTACTATCTTAGCTGTTCAGGAAATTACCTGGTTCTCACTTGATAAGTGCTTAACTCTAGAAGTTCCCACAAGCTACAACTGCTCATTGAGCTATCCGGAATAGCTCCGCAAAGCACTGCTGTACTAAGCTATTGCCTTTACAAGAGGGGCTGTTTTGAGTAGCCAGCAATCGAGACGGTGTTTTGCTCATCTATAAGCCAGGTTTCGCTCAGGGGTTGTAGACATGTTCGCAGACGAACCGTTCTGGACCGGATTTACGAACCGGTATGATCTTGAGATCACCTCGCTTGTCTGAGATGTTTCTGAGGTGTCTGTCTGCGATTGGAGCAGAGTCATCTGTATCACCCAAATGACTCATGGGGGCTGGAAGGCCCCCTCAACCACTCCAGGACAACGGATTTGAGGGGTTCAGTCCGTTGACAGAACCCAGTCCGTTGATAAGACGTTAACAACGGACTGGGAATTCAGCCCGCGTTGACAACGATTCAACGTCCAGGTGATCCAGCACCATTGCCAACATCACCCGTTTGCTGGTCGATGCCATGTGGGCCAGCAACAAACGCAGCATGACCGCCGCTCCCTCTAGGTCGCTTGCGGTCAGTGCATTCAGAAATGGCCCTTCGATTCGTTCCAGATCAGCCAACCCCTGCAGACCCGTCACTTCGACTTTTTGTCTCCACCGATCTGCCATTAGCTCGCGGGAGTCACCGCAAGGTCTTGAACCTCAGTTGATGCGGCAATGGGGAACGGGATGCCGCGTCTTAAACGCGCTTAATTGATACTAGTTAGCATTATTTGTGTTCACTGCGCCTGCGCACGAGCTGGGAGTTGAATTACCCCACACTCGCACAAACTTAGAAGGAGCCATTCTATTACTACCAACCATAATTACAAATCGGCTAGCATGGGCTAAGCCATTCACAAACCGGATCAAAAGATCAGAGAAACGAAGTAGAGGTGCTTTTGTGGATCCGAGAGTATGTGATTATCAGGGTTTTTATAATGCTGTTAGATTAAATAATGTGTAAATAATGTGGCAGCTCTCTTGCGTTCATCTTCGGTCATCTCGCGCAAGACTTTTGGCATATAGCTAAGATGAAACGATTCATTTTTCAAAGACCACATCCGTATATCGTTCTTGATTATTGCGCAGCTGGTCCATTGCGCCTAGGACCCAGTCAGCAAACATTACAGGTATAACTAAATCAGTAATGTCTTACCATTTAGTAGTGGCTCTAGGGTTGTAAGAGTTGTATTTCTCACGCACTTCTTTGTCACAGTTACCCTTGCATGCCTAGTACAAGTCAATGACTTTTAGGTAATCATCCTCCCGACTAATTACTTTGCAGATAATGGCTTGGTAATATTTATGATTTAAGGACTTGAGCAACTCCTTGCTGCAATGTGCACATTCTAATGGAATAAACTCATCTACTATCAAATGAGTAGGTTTAACCTTCTTGTAGCTTTCCGGCAGATATCTCATTAGAAGCTTTGAAAACCCAATTCTCATTAGATAATGTTCTACTAGCTTATTGTCGAAAAACCTGTAATCTTTTATTTTGCCCTTGGCTTTTAGAGCATTAAGCCGATTATTGAGGTCTGATGAAGGAATTGTTGAGTAAAACCCCATAAAGCCATTGGCATTAAATGAATCAAGTCTCTCTTAGAGGTTGATTTCATCTTTTTCGGTTACCGATTTGTTGCTTTTTGCGTAGTGCTTACAGCTAACAAGCCACCTAAATCTCTGATTATTTAGAGCACCCTTCAGTTATTCTATGATAAGCAAATCCTTGCCGCCTTTTTGCCGAAGTAGAGTGTCGCCAAGCTTCCACCGATATAAGGTATCGCTTGGATTCCAGATTGAATAATCAGTTCCCTCTGTTCGGCCGGTGTTAAATCCGCCTCATTATCCTTTTTCGTCCAACAGTATTTAGGTGGTCCGCAGAAGCTACTGCAAGATGACCTTATAAGCTGCCAATGGCCAATTGCACCTAAGTGCTAATCTAATCTTAGCAACGACTTCAGCGGATTACAACTCCTGCCATGGAATGTTATCCTGATCCAGAAAGTGTCTGGAGCATGAATGCCGGAAGGTATGGCAGGTGGCTGGTTTGCTGATCCCTCCTGCGTGCACAAAACATGCACGGTACGCTGTACAAAGTTCAAATCCAGCTATTGATTGCGCGCGCGGCTGCCACCAAGCGACCACCGCTGCATCCAGCAGCACAATGATCACCATGTTGCTGCGACCGCCTGTGAGCTGAATCGCCAACATTGCCCTCATGTCCCGTAGGGCATGCTCGCCCCACATCGCGCTGAACACCACCGCCTCCAGGATGTCCGGGTAGGCGTCGCGAATTTTCATCCCGACCTGAGTGCTGGTGAACACGTACTGGTAACGGCAGGTCAACTCATGGACCGTGCCTTCGAGGAGTTTGTAGTCCATCAGCTCAAGTCCTTGAAGCACTGTTCAGCATTAGGCCTGTCGACCTTGATGTGATGATTTTTGGCACCCAAGCGATGACCTAATCAACATCGCTGCATCCAGCATCAATGGCCCGTTGCACTAGCTGAGTGTTGGTCAAGATGCCGCTAGTAGAGGATCGAGAGGGTTTTTCCGGAACCTTCTAATGCACGGCCATTTGACCCATTCATTGACTGATTTTTAGCCTTAGCAGTAAGTGGCCGATGAACCCCTTGATCATCTACAGATCGCCCAGATCCATTGGTGCTAGAAGACTTTGCCTGTAGAGGATTGGACGCGGAATCCCCTACCGGTAGAGGTTCACATCCACTACCACCAGGCTTGATGTCTTGTTCGAGCGGATTCATCGGCACTGTGTCCGCTGATAAATCCCCGAGGTCTTCGCTTCCGCTCTGCACGAAGCGCAGATATTGGATCAGCCCTTTGAGACCAATTTTGCTGAGTTTGTTGTCGTCGTATTGATAGAGGTTGATTGTTGAAACGACCTCCGCTCACTTCCGGGCTCGGGTAACGGCGATATTATTGAGGCGTCTTAAGCCAGACAGATTCTTGTCCCTGTTGATCGGTCCAAAGTCGTAGCGAAGCTTCCCAATCTCCCTTGGGCCATAACCGGTTGAAAGGATGACGACGTCGCGCTCATCGCCTTGGATCGATTCCAGATGGCGAATGATGAATTTCTCGTCGCTTGTGGTGCGCACTGGCCCGGGCTTGGATACCCCGGGCTTTTTCCCGAGGTTGGTACTTATCGCCAAACTGGGGAGAGCAATGGAATGACGGTGAATCGCCTGGTAATGCTTCTGCTTTTTGCAGTTCCACTGAATGCTCAGGCAGCAATAGAGCCAAAAACAGCAGAGTTTTGCATGAAAGCAGCAGACTTTGCAGGCTGTGAAATCCCGTGGTCGGCAGTTGATCAATGGTCACAGCGTTGGAGTCATCGTGGCACACGGACTCTCCTGTTTGGCTGCCATCAGCCTCGGATTTGTGCCCTGTCTAGTCATTCCCCATACGAGTGAATCCGCCATGGTGTTTGTATGCCTAACAAGGACCGCTGCTTGTTGACCGACACGCACTGAAAAATGGTGTCGGCTAGCTCTACAACTCACAGATGGGCTAGGCCTGCAAGTTCAGGATGACATGCCAAACGCACACGCGCAGTGGGTGGGAATGGAAACGCGGTCACTGACTGGCAACAGCCAGACCATGATCAGTAAGTATTCCACTGCAAGGATAATGCAGGAGGTTTATTAGTGACGACTTATCGAGAAACAGGTGTCGCTAAAAAGGCTTTAAGGGCGATTACGAGAGTAGAAGTGGAGAAGGACTATTGAGGGGTAGCTCGTAGGAACAGATTTAAGCTTGATCACTGCCTCCCTTTATGGGAGCATTTGCGCTGTTTTCTTTTGCCCGTGCAGAAACTGCGTCTTGGCCTTTACGGAGCTCTCACCGTTGCTGGCATTGGCTGGCCCTGGCTCTTCATCTACAAATTCATTAAGGAAACGGAGGCGTTAGGGCTCACCGATCCAATCGAGATCGTGGATCTATTTTCAGCCGGAGTCTGGGCCAATGCGTCAGCAGGCTTCATCGCAGCTGATCTAACCTTAGTACTCATTGCATCATTTATCTTTTATGCAGCTGAGGGAGTGCGAGTCGGAATGAAGCGTTGGTACCTCTACATCCCGGCAACGTTTGCCCTATCCTTTGCCTTCTCTTTCGGCCTGTTCATGTTCAACCGCGAGAAGATGATCGAGCAGAGCACAACAAGCTCAAACGCTGCCTGAGACGCATATCTGATGCGAACGGGCAAGATATCCTCCGCGATGTATTCAGCTGCGATGACCTGATGGTCCTTCACCACAGCTGAATTGTGAAAATGTGAGGCGTTGCTTTGCTTCTCAGCTATCAGCCAGCCACAGCAGAAATGCTGTAAGGAGCCTCTGGGTAGCTGGTGGGCATTGGATCGAGCTTTCCTTTTGCCAACGCCTTGGCTCGGACATACATCTGGCTAGAGGTAGAACCAGAGGCCTCCAAAGCCTTGGCGACGACGCCCCAGTTGCGGATCTCAGTAGACATTCAGGTCGAATCGAAGATGCCAAAACGATCGCTAGTCAGCTGACTCGGTTATGACGGTGAAATCCGCCAAGGAACCGAACACGCGAAAGGAGGCAATTATCTATATGGATTCCCGAGTCCGTAAACATTACACTAAACCTTGCACCGTGTGTGGTGCACAGCCGTTGTAGACGGTCGATCGGGCTAAATTCTCTTGATGGTGGTGATTGAAGATCTCAAACTGCAGAGCATGGTGCGATGCCCTTTCCCCAAGGCGGGATGGATCAGGCAGCTTTCCACCCAATCAGGCTACCGCTAAGGTGGATTGAACCACTAAATGCACGATGCTGGGCTGAGTCAGCTGCGAGTGATGCTCGAAGTTAAAGGTAAGGAATGCGACAAAACCGTGGTGGCCGTCAACCTAAAGCACGGCAGTCAACGCTGCAGCACCTGTAGTCACACCGAGCCGGGGAATCGTCGGAGCTAGTAGCCGTTCTGCTGCCTGTGATGCAGCCATGGCGAGAACGCTAATGCGAATGCGGCCAACATCCTGCAGAAACACACTGGCTGCTCTCGCTGCTGAGAGGGCGACTCATGCCCAAAGCAGCAGCTCGTCGTATGTGCTGATTACCAGGCCGTGATCTGTTGCCTCAACCGCCCCCCGCAAGCACAAGCCAGTGGATCGGCTGGTGCTACGGCAGGTCGAAGCACAGCAGCTAACGCTTGGGCCAGTTCGACCTGTCCTGTGACTCATCACGTGACTTGTGTTTGGCTGCGTTTTTAGCTTGCGCCGATCTTGTAGCCACCTGTTACGGGTGAGTCCCCACCGCTTTAGGGACTCCTGATGCTCAGAAGCTGAAGTCGCTGAAAACATCTACTTCCCACTGGCAATCTTCTTGGCCCACAAGATCAGACCGAGTAGCTTGATCCACTGGGAGAGCTGGGCAGCCCTGCGGCAGCTGGCCATAGCTCATGAAACCCTGGCCAAACTTGCCTGGGAGGAGTTCCTGTTCAGTTTTGCCACTCAGGTGGGGCTGAACCCAGCTCTCCAGCAGGAGGCTGCAGCAGGTCCATGGCTGAGAATCAGCTCAGAGCGAACCGCTGAGCCACCAGACAGAGCACCTGGCATCGGCAGCGAAGGTCGCGGCTTGGGCGAAGTAAGTGTTAAATTTGTAGTGCTGATAGATGGTTTTCAAATCAGTGAACCATGGCTATGTTCAAAGTTCAACGCCATTGAAGTCATGTGGCTAAAGCGACCTAAGAGGTGCTAAGATTGTGCAGACCTTATTATCGGGACCTGCCAATAAATAGTAATATTTACTTTTGAAAATAGAGGGACCGGCATGAAGCCTAAATACATACTTCCTGAACTACTACTTGAGGCCTTTAAATGCCCCCCCCAATTGCTATGTATATGCTCAACAGAGGTGGTATTATCTGTCAGTGCAGGAGTATAATACGCTTAGTCAATTGATTAGGGATCACAAGCTGGCCTCCAGCTCTACTAATGAATATGGAAAACGATTTGTTGATAAAGAATTTATGGTAAGCAAAAATGTGAATATTGCAATTCCCCAACTATATGGCGGAGTGATAAAATCGTTTCTCCTGTTACATCAGGTGCAGAGCCAACAAATTCAGATTTACCTAAGGAAATAAAGGCCGATTACGAAGAGGCTAGATCAATCATTTTTCGTTATCACCGCGTGGTGCAGCAGCACTACTTCGTCTTGCTATGCAAAAGCTTTGTAACGATGATAGGAATACTGCCAGTAAGCTTTTCAGGCTCGTAAACTTTATATCAGCAAAATTAATAACTGAACCGACCGAACTCAAGCAAGTGTACAATGCTTTGCCGCAATCAAAGCGAGATGCCATTAAAAAAGGAGATCGGACTTAATGCTCTCCAGCAGAGGCTAATTCAGGCGCTGCAAAGGGCCGCGCGGCTAACAATTAAAGCAGCTTTATTCATCAGCCAGTAGCTTAATAACTGATCACATTCCTGCCACCAACTGTGGTGGGTCTCCTGCTTTGTTTTGAGGGTGAGAATGTCGCTGAGGTACGATCCGGAATACCCTGTAACCTGTCTCGGATACTGCTAGTGGGGTTAACGATTTCCTGTTGTATAGACCCAACCTCAGCTAATTCATTATTCAGTTATATTTAAGCGCTCAGTATTTGCTCTGTGAATCTCTCTTAGTCTTTAGGCATAGGCATAGGCTAGGGATACATTATCACATTCTAGCAGTGAACCTTGATCAATGTCTTGCTACGGCACGCTCTGCTTAGCAAATATCGGAGATTTGTGGGCTTTTGCCTGTCTTTGATCTAGACTATTGAGAAACTTGGCATCTGCGACTACGAGATTGATCCCGTAGCGATAACCACCAACAGTCTTAGTGAAGTTTATTTTCCCCTTGGAAATAAGTCGCGACGCCCGAATTGCTAAAATACCTCGGTATTTTACGTACTGAGCCGCGTTCATTTCAAGTTAAGCCGACACCTAGCAAATAGCTGGGTACATCTCGGTTTCGTTAATGGTTGGGATGAGCCATTTAAAGCTTGCGGCTTGAATATATTAAAGATACCTACAAACATTTTGAGTAACTAGGTCCTATATAAAGTCTAAAGACTGTTTTGGAGTTATAGACTAGAAATTCTGCGGGCTACCAGAGACCCTCACTAGGGCTTAATTCAGAAGGGCTCATACCTCTGCCTAGTCACTTTCCTATTCATTAAAGGGAAATATTGGGTCAGCTGTCTGCGATCCCGCCAGCTGCTTAAACCATGCTCGCTGCAGTGCAG
>BIMP01000005.1 GCA_007996965.1 cyanobiont of Ornithocercus magnificus | reverse complement strand
AAGGATCGGCAAAGCTTTAAACTTGTCGTGCGGTGTTTTTCTAGTTACTCTGGGTTATGAGCAAGCACACGAGTCAACAGTGCGTTGCTTACTGCCTAGCTGTTCTTTGCGTGCCGCTGAGTTGCAGGTGATGCCGATTTTCACCAGGCCAGGAGCATTGGCGTGCGTTTTTACATAGACATAACCAGTACTAGGTAATTCAGCACCGGGAGTGGTACACCACCAAACCGACATTTGGACGGTAATGTGGCTGTTCTGGAACTCTCTACTAGGCTGTAGACTCGGCTGTAGTAGGGGGCAGCTAGAGACAAGTACGGTTTGCGGTACCTTGTCTCAGGGAAGGAGTACCAGCTCCTTTCTCCTATAGTGTGTCCCTAGAGAGAGAGAATTGGATTTCCGGCCGCGTCACCGTCTATGAATCCAGTCGTAGCTTTCCCTTAGCGCTCTGGCAGCACGACGCTGCTCCAGGTTGAATCCTCGTGCCAGCGCTTCCACAGATGCTTGCGGATCGTCGATTGCCGCTTTGATTGCGACGGGGTTTTCAAAGCTTCTGTTGGCTCGTTTTGCCTTTTCTGCTTTTGCTTTGATGCGTTTCATTAGCTGATTGCCCGTGATCGCATATTCTTTGCACTTCCCGTTAAAAACTTTGGCAGATTCAGCGTCGAATTTCTCATCCTCCTCGTCATCGTAAATGATCCCAGTCTCATGCAGAGCTTTGTTCCTGTTGTCTAGCCATTGCTTTATATTAAAAAATAAGTCATCTGCGTCGCCATCGTATTTTTTGGTTGCTAGTTGGAGTTCCATCCATTTACATAGTGTTTGTTCTCCTTTGCCTCTAAATATTCTTTCTGGTACTTGCGGGAGGTTTGATTTTGTTCTAAATGCATTCCATGCTTTGAGGCAGTAATGAGACGTTTTGTCTAGGCGGCTTCTTCCCTTTTTACCACCTTCTTTCCTTTCGTTGACCCAATAGACGAATAGTCTGTCCTTGATTATTGATTCTTCTATTGATATCGCTTCTAAGTAGAAGCCTTGCTCTATTGACTTGTTTATTTGTTCATGAGCGAACTTATAGCGAGCTTGTTTTCCTATCTGTTTCTTTTTCATTCTTGTGTTAGTTGCGAATTGTATATACGCTCGATTTGGTTCGAGTAGATTCTTTCAGGGTGATTGGATAATCGGATACGGCCGCGATAGTCACTGCCTATTAGAAGTAGACTGCTTTCATCTTCTCAGTGCCTTTGGCAGCACAACGTATTGAGTAGAATCTTCGTATGCCTTGGTAAACACCTAAGTGCTCTTGCTTAAAGCAAAACCCTTCAGATTGAAGGATCGGCAAAGCTTTAAACTTGTCGTGCGGTGTTTTTCTAGTTACTCTGGGTTATGAGCAAGCACACGAGTCAACAGTGCGTTGCTTACTGCCTAGCTGTTCTTTGCGTGCCGCTGAGTTGCAGGTGATGCCGATTTTCACCAGGCCAGGAGCATTGGCGTGCGTTTTTACATAGACATAACCAGTACTAGGTAATTCAGCACCGGGAGTGGTACACCACCAAACCGACATTTGGACGGTAATGTGGCTGTTCTGGAACTCTCTACTAGGCTGTAGACTCGGCTGTAGTAGGGGGCAGCTAGAGACAAGTACGGTTTGCGGTACCTTGTCTCAGGGAAGGAGTACCAGCTCCTTTCTCCTATAGTGTGTCCCTAGAGAGAGAGAATTGGATTTCCGGCCGCGTCACCGTCTATGAATCCAGTCGTAGCCTTGCCTTAGTGCCCTAGCAGCACGACGCTGCTCCAGGTTGAATCCTCGTGCCAGCGCTTCCACAGAGGCTTGCGGATCGTCGATCTCCCCTTGCAAGAAATCCCCCCCAGTCCTCTTGCTTCCTTCTTTCGATCTCCAGGGCAGCTGAGAGATTCAGCGAGTGCCTGCTTAACTTGCGTGATGGGCACGGCAGGCGTATCTGTAGGTCTCCCCAATACCCAAACAGACATCATCACCGCCGGGGAGGTGTTTAGACTGCAGGCCTCTGCGACCAGAATATCTAGCCCGACAGTGCCTGTCCGAACCAACAGGTCAGTGGCCCTACCCCTAATCAGGGCAGAGCGATTTCGGGCTTCAGCGATCAACCAACGCACCACTACGGTACAGGAAATTAGGGAGGCTTCGTTTAAGGACCCGTCCAGGCGGCGTATCAATATCCGGAATCTGAGAACCGCTGAAATCTCTCTCAAAAGCGTCAGATCCTTTGCCCTGTGAGGGCTTAGCACCGCTACCCAACCAGCGTTTGAGGGGCAGAGTGTTGCTGTGTCCACGGGTGGCGGAAACTACTTGACACATTGCTCAGATAACTGGTGTCGTCAAGCCTGTAAGCGCAGAGCTTTGGCAGCGAGTGTATGGTATATTCGCCCATAATTGGGCTAGAGAGTAGGTGGACTCTGTATTCCACGCAGTATTGGGCAGGCGTTGACGGGAGACTTCTTCGCTCGTGCGAAGCCCTGCTGCTCAGCCAGTGCGTAATTTCAAACGCCTTTGCAAATGTCCAGCCAGCAGTCGAAGGTTTCGACCTGAGCTGCAGTCGGCAACAGCTTGAGTTGCGTAGGTCTGGTTGAGCATGACTAAATGCTAGCGCCTTTATTCATGCTGTGTCTACAAAGAATCTGGAGGAAAAGGCGGGGCTTAGAACCCATCAACAGCAGCTCAAAGCGTTGTTAAACTCGGTTTCCACGGTATCGCCGCCATGTAGAGTCGGTTATGTCTGGATTTGAAGACAGTTTGGTCACTGGGAGTATCGGCATGCTAATTGTTTCAGTCTAAAAGACCGCTTGTGATCTTGATGCCCTGACAATACAGGCGATGAGTTGCCTAATTCGGTCGCATTGCTTGTTTAGATCTCTGGATAGACGGCAATCTATGCCAGAGATCAAAAAGGGTTTTTCGCAGAACCCTAGTCTTAGGGACAGGCTCCTTACCCTTTCAGCTTTACAAGAGCTTTGTAAGACTAGCCCAATCCAAGCGGACCGTCAACCCATCGGTCCATGATCCGCATCCAAAAACCCCTCGCTGGCATCTGCTTCAATCTCATCAAGAGCTGGGTAGAGGTTGCCCGCCGCGGCAAGGGCGGCGATATTGACGCCAACGGCACACCTTGGACCAGGCTGACAGCCCGCGAGCTGCGCGAGCAAGTCCTAAGCGGCTTCTCCACCGACATCAGCACGCGGACGGTCTACAGGGCCTTGGATTACCTGGTGGAATTAAAGTTGGTCTGCCGTGAGAAGCGTCACCTGCATCGGCGCTGGAGCAATCAGGACTATTGGTACACCATTCCAGAACCAGAGGAAGAGGCACCTAAAGTCCCACAAGCACTCAAAACCCAGTCTGGGAGTCAATTGACACATGTGGCGAATACAAGTGCACAACTTGTACACATACAAGCGCCACTGATGGCGAATACTCTAAATACTCTTTCTAAAGAATCAGATCTAATAAAACCGCCGCCAGAAGGTATGCCGCCACCAGCTGTGGATCTGGAGGAGGAGTTGGCTTTAGAACCAGCTGATTTGCAAGCGGTGCTTAGCTCTATTCCAGCTCCCAAGACAGCTAGTCAGCTGCAAGAGGAGCGGAAGAAGAAAGATAGACAAAGGGAATTAGAGCAACAGCGAACAAAGCAGCAGGCACAGGCCAACGACGCCAGAAAGGCTGCTGCAGCTGCGCGAAATATCAATAACCAGAACTGGATTGCCGCTGAGCTGGGCAAGATTCGTCAGAAGATGGCTCAGAACCAGGCCAAAGGGTTTAAACCAACAGCCCCGACCATCTCTCGAAAACGGGTTTTGGATCTACCTGAGAGGCCTGTAGGCAGGGATAGACAAGGCCGAACCGTGAAGGAGGTCTGGGTATCAGGCTTTAAGTATCTGGTGGTGGATTAGCAGCCAAGCCTCCTCAGAGGCTTCTAGAAAGACCTGGAAGGCGTCTGTAAACAACTAACATGGCTCTAAGGATGCAGAAGCCACAGAAGGGGCTTTACAGGGGGAATTTCAGGTTCTTCCTCAGCGCTCTTTGGCAGCAGCTTGGCCTGCCGCCACCGACAAAGGCGCAGCTGGCTATCGCCGAGATGCTGCAACACGGCCCCGATCGCTTCATAATCATGGCTTTTCGCGGGGTCGGTAAAATTTACATCTCGGCTGCTTTTGCACCTTGGAACCACTTTAGAATCATCGAGGCAAAAGTCTCGATGGTCTCAGCCTCAAAAGATGAAGTGGCAGAGGTGACGATATCCCTAAAGCATTTGCTAGAAGAGACGCCCTGGCTTGCCTGCCTGTAGGCACAAGAGTCACAGGCTGGCTGGGCGGGTTGCTCTGGGATCTGAACTGCCCGACAGATATTGCACCGAGCATGAAGGCGCTAGGCATCGATTCACAGCTAACAGGTAATAGGGCAGACCTAATCATTCTCGATGACATCGAAACATCGAAAAACAGCAATTCAGCTCCGAACAGAGCCAAGCCAGCCGGTAGAGTTATGATTGACTCAGAGTCAATTCTGAAATTCGCAAGCGGCCAATACGATCTATACGATGATTTGAAGCTACCGGAGTGGGTCGTCGTGCTCGGCACGCCGCAAACGCGAGATAATATCTATAATACAATGGCCATAAAACATGACTACACAAGTCTTATGTGACCGGCTAGATATCCTGCCAATCCAACAATTTACAGCGGTCGCTTAGCCCCGTAAATTGTTGCTGGTCTCGAACAGGCCATAGAGCCGGGAACACCGCCCTTGAAGGTATTGACGAATCAGATACAGAGAGGGCTTTACAAACTACTAAATCAGTCCTTGTAATCTCTTATCCAAGAGCAAATAGAAACTAAATCAGAATCTAACTATGACACGATTAGAAGAATTAGCCCAACAAAACATACCTCAGCAAGGCATAAAAACCGAAGTAACAGAATTAATCCAACGTCTTTATAGAAAGTATATTGAGGCTGATCACGCAAATTTCTGTACATCTATAGGATTTCCTATCGGTTCAATTTTAAATGAGAATGTCGTAGATACTGTACTGGTTGAGTTTGTGGAGGATCTAAGCCTTTTGGTAGAGGACCCCTATAGATGGGTTACTACCAGCTAGCTTCGCTCTTTGATGCTAGAAAGTTCAGTGCCCTTTTGCCGCCTAAGATCGATGCAGACTTTAACTGGCTGCTCAACGAGGCAAATGCGAGGGACTGTAAGGAGATACTTCGGCAGGCGATGATTACCTACAAGAATTTAGTGCTATCCAAAAAGCGTGGCTGCTTTTACTTTCAGGAGCATAACAGTGAAGATCTGCAGCCGGTAGTCTTTCTGTAGGCAGAGCCAGAAGAATTTGTCTTACCCCTTTGTGCAGTGAGCAGGTGCTCCGACCCCCCTAGGGGATCTGCCATGGTCGAAATTCGCGCGGCTGGGCGGCGAGTGCGATTCCTCGATAAGTGGCGGCTGGCAGCGTTCAGCCGAGCCTTGCTTATTGAGATTCACCCGTCCTTATTGATTCTCAATAGACGCTGATCGCGGCAGCTCGTTGGTCAGCCGCTGCAGATTCCAGGCCACCACTAGCTGCTTTATCTTTTAGCAAAAGACAAAGTATTTGGTATGGTGAGCTGGTCACTCTCGCGAGATCGATGAAGGTCAACCGCCACGGCAAAGCTGCTGCTCTGAGCGTCGAGCAGCTCGAGGCTTTGCTTACCGCAAACTCCGCTTTTGTAAAGGGAACTAACTGACTATCACGGGCATTGGATCAACCGGCATGGCCATGCTCCGGGTCCCACAGAGGTTCTATTTCCATTATCAGGTTCTACAACCAGCCCCATAACCAGCACAGCTGCGGATCTGGCGCTAAGAAAAACCTGCCAGCAGCTGGGTTTAGTCGGGGTTACCACGAATTCTTTTCGCCGCACTGCCGCGCAACACGCGGTCGACTGTGGCGCACCGCTGCATCTGGTTCAGAAATTTACAGGACATAAGAGCCTTGGCAGTCTTGGCGAGTACCTCGAGGCTTCAGATGCCGAGCTGCTAGCCGTTATTGGCGGCTGAGACCTGCGGCATCTGTTGCTCCGATCTCTAGTGAGATTGATACTTTGTCTCTTCACCGCTCGTGCTCGCTTTTTATACTATTCTGTCACTGCCGACTGAAGGGTGCAGCAGCATAAGCCTGGATGTTAAAAATGAAGAGCATATCTTTTGCCACGTCTTCGTGCAATACTGTTAGCATTTAAGTTAAATCATGTGTTTACCAGAAACTCGCATTGATGAGGAATCTAGCCCACAGGAAACATTCTAGTAGATACTTAAAGACAGGGAAGCTTGCTTGAAGGTCTAGCTGGCCCCAGGCAAACGTTATAGAACTGCTGCCAACTTTGTTAGTAGCTCCTTACCTTTGGGTGTTAACTTTAACACTACTCTTCTTCTATCTTTCTGTCTCAATGGTTTGTCTTTACTAACTAGCCCCAACCCATTATTACTCACAGAATTTCTGCCATAAGATAGCCAGTCAGTGTTTCTAGAATTACTAGCAGGGGTGGCTCCTGTCGCCTTTTCCAGTTCTTGCATACTGCATCCTTCGTTTCCCGCGATGTATAGGAATGTCATCAACAGGTGCATAGTCGCCTCATAACCTAACTCTTTCTTCAGGATGGAACCAACCTGACTAAGTCGGCTAAGGCTAATTAATTGATTACTTGATTGAGGTTGTTGCCCTTGCCCTTGTATTTCAAGTTGACTCCCCTGAGGGATCGGATCGTCAGGTGGTCGCCAATGGAAACTGCGCAAGCAGATCAATTCATTTCGAGAGTCACCACGATGGCTGGTGAACCGGCAGTAAAGTTGCTGTGGCTCATTAGCAAGCCATGCGCCAACAGACTTGTAGGAAAGCTCTTCAGTGATGAGTTCGCTCCATAGTTGATGAACCCGATCGATCCGTTAGACGGCTTTTTCGTAGTTGAGCTGGCGGAGCTTTCCAATGTGCTGCTCATGCTCTCCGCTGCTCCAGTGTTGGCGAAAGGCAGCTTGGGCTTGAAGCTCCGAGATTTGGCTGTTGAGTTCTCTCGCTGCGTCCTCGGACCAATGTTCCACTCCACAGTCGCCCATCGCCTCCTTCTGGTGGGGGAGAAGTGAATCTCCTTAATCACTACCGGTGGAACCTCGCAGTGCATCCTTCATTTAATTGCGGCTGCTCCCGATTACTTACTGCTGCTGCATGTGCTGCCGAGGGCTGGTTAGTGACGCAGTGAGCTTGTCGTTGGAAGTCTCCCGGCTGGCAAGAGCACCAGATACCGGAAGCTAGTTGGGGGCTGATTACAGCCCACCATCAGCTCTCCTTCACTTCGTCGGCGTATTCCCGCTCGAGGTAGTCAAGGCGGGCCAGGCACCCTTCTGCATCAGCCCAGCGGCCAAACGGCCGAACCACCTGCTGTGTAGCCCTTCCCACCTAATGCCCCAATGCAGGGACTCTGCGTAGGTCTGTCCTGTTCCATCGCTGTAGGTGAGCCGACCTCGTAATGAACGTTCAGACATTGGAGCCTCCTTCATTGAGGAGACCTTTGCTACGGGCATCCAAGGAAAAGGCTCTAGTGAGGTTGCCCCGTCAGCTGTGGATGACCAAGTGACCCTTCCCGTCTGTGCGCTGACTACTCCTGTTACTGCTGAGTCTTCTGTTGACTGAGCGTTTTAGGCCTACAGCCTCCTGAAACCCAAGCTGCGCTAGTTGCTCGAAGCAAGCTGAAGAAGACCCACGGATTCCCAGGCCCCGGCCATGGTCTGTACGGTGAGGCCTGCCGCTGACGAGGTCCATGGCCATCGCCATGACCACGGGTTACAGCGCGCAGACCGAAGGCGCACTCCTCTGCATCGAAGCCGCCTCGGACTGGGCCTTGACTTGTGTGAATCAACTGGCTGTCGCTGACAGCCATGTCCTGATCGATTACGGAGCTGCCGATGGTGGCACCGCCATTGGGCTCTGGAACCAGGTGCTGGATCGCCTGCATGCCAACCAGCCTGCTGCTCATCTGACGCTGATCGGCAACGACCTGCCGAGCAATGACAACATTGCTTTGGCCAACAACCTGGCCCTGCAGATACCCCGGGATCCCAAGCCAACGGTGCTGGTGAGCGCCCGCAGCTTCTACGAGCCCTCCGTGGCGCCGAACTCAGTGAGCCTTGGCTTCTCCGCCACGGCCATGCACTGGCTGAGCGCCTCTCCAGGCCCCCTCGACAGCCACACCCACGTGCTGGCCTCCTGTGATGCCGACGCGCTTCAGCGGTTCACCGCCCAGGCAATGAAGGACTGGAGCCACATCCTTGAGCTGCGCAGCCGCGAGCTGAAGGTCGGCGGCCGCCTGCTGACGGTGAACCTTTCCCGTGATGAAGCAGGGCTCTATCTGGGACATAACGGCGGCGAAACCCGCAACGTACACGACCAGCTGCACCAGATCTGGCAGGGCATGGCCGAGGAAGGCCTGATCAGTCAATTGGAATACAAACAAGGCACGGTTCTGAACTTCTACAAGTCCCCTGAGGAGTTCATGGCTCCGCTGAAGGACGAGAGCAGCGCTGCCTACCGCAACGGCCTGCGATTGTTGGATGAGCGCACGGTCTATGTAAAGTGCCCCTACCGTCGCCGCTGGAACGAAAACGGTGACACGGTTGCTTTCGCCGCCGGATTGATGGCGACGATCCGCAGCTGGAGCCACCACAGCTTCGCCAGTGTTGCCGGTGATGCCGCAGCAGACACGGTGTTCGAGCGGCTGCAACAGCGCATCGCCGAAGCCCCCAGCGAATGGAGCCTCGACTACGTCGAACACCACCAGATGATGGAGAAGGTAGCTTGATGAGTAGCGGCAAGAAAACAGCGCCGACCGTGTCGGTGCTGGCTGAACACGTCTCCGACCACCTCTCGGTGTTCGTGGTGGCGGAGGACACCGATGCCAAGCGCCCTGCCAATGGGGGCTTGCGCCTGCTAAATTACCCGAGCGATGAGGCCTGCATCGCTGACGGTCAGCGGCTGGCGGGGTTGATGACCCATAAGCACGATCTTTACGGCACCGGTTTCGCCGGCGGCAAGATCGTCGCCCGGGCCGCTAAACCTGAGGCTGTCAAAGATGAGCTGATCAGCGTCACCGCTCAGCTGCTGGAGTCGCTTGATGGTGCCATGATCACAGGCTGCGATCTCAACACCAGCCTGGAGGACATGGAGCGTCTGACGGCGCTCACTCCCCATGTACTGGCGGCGGTCGGCAGCCCCGTGGACGCCAGTGCCGCTACTGCCCACGGCACTCTTGGTGCCGTGGAGGCCGTGCTGGACAAGGAGCTCGACGACGCTAGTCCCGGCCGGGTCCTCGTGCACGGCTGCGGTGCCGTTGGTGGCACGGTGGCCCGCCATCTAGTCGAGCATGGTTGGACCGTGTTCACCGTGGATCTGGACCGCGTGAAAGCCAGTTTTCCCGGCGCGACACCGCTGCCGGACAGTTACGCATGGTGGGAGTTGAACCTCGACTTGCTGCTGCCCTGCTCAATCTCCGGGCTAATCAATGCCGAGATGGCGACGGCGCTGAGGACCCCCGTCGTGGTGCCTGCGGCCAATGCCCCCTTCCAACAACCCCAGTTGGCGGATGACCTGCGACGCCGCGGCGTGCGGGTGCTACCGGACCCCCTGGTGAATGCCGGTGCAGTGATCGCCGATTCGATCGAGCGGTTCTCTCCCGACGCCTGGAAGGACGCAGGTGCCAAGGACGTCTATGCCTTCGTTCGCGATGAGGTGCGCCGGCGTGCCAGCGACTACCTGAATCAGCGCGAACAGGGATTTTCAGTGGGTGCCGCCCTAGAGGAAGTGGCGGCAACACCCTCCACCGAGCCCATCGGCCTCAGCTTCGGAGAAAGCGAATGAGCACACCCTCCTCCATGCCCAGCCGCGCAGCCGTCGTGATCGTGGGCGGCGGCATGGCCGGCCTCAGCTGCACTGCATCCTTGGCCCGCCGCGGCATGCGCGATGTGGTACTGCTGGAAGCCCAGACCCTGGCCCATGCCAAGGCCAGCAGCTACGGCGAAACCCGGATGTTCCGGGAGATGTACTCCGACCCAGTGCTCTGTCGTCTGGCCAAGGAGGCCAACCGCCTTTGGCGCGACGAAGAAAGCCACGCCGGCGAACAGCTGCGGGAGACCCACGGCTTACTTTTCTATGGCGAAAGCTGGGATGAGGAAACGATCGAAGGATCGATTCCCGGGGCCCGGCGGGTTATGGACGATCAGGGCATACCCTATGTGGCCCTCGATGCCGACCAGATCGCTGCCCGTTTCCCGCTGAAGCCGAAGTCGGGCTTCACCGGACTGTTCGAACCCACCGCCGGTGCCATGCGCAGCGACAGGGTCGTGGCCCACTGGATCAACACCGCCCGCAATGCCGGCCATCAGCTAATCGAGCACTGCCCCGTGGCGGGCCTTGATCCGGATGGCGGAGGCGTCACCCTGGAGAGCGGCGAACACATCACCGCTGGTCAACTGGTGGTGGCCTGCGGCATCTGGAGCAAGTTGTTGCTGGCTCCCCTAGGATTGGCACCCAAGCTGGAGGTGTGGCCGATGCTCTGGGCCCACTACACCGTCGACCCGGCGCAGGCCGATCGCTACCCGCAGTGGTTCTGTTTCCAGCAGGAACGCGGTGATGACGGTGGCTTGTACTACGGCTTCCCCGTCATCAGTTACACAACCGACGGACGCCCCCGGATCAAGGCAGGCATCGACTGGGCCCCGAGGGACCTGCGCGTCGCCGAACCCAACGCCATGGCCACCGAGCCACCAGCGCGATTGGTGGAGCTGCTCGATGCCTTCCTGTTCAACGAACT
The DNA here is from genome assembly GCA_007996965.1 of cyanobiont of Ornithocercus magnificus. Lineage (NCBI taxonomy): Bacteria > Bacillati > Cyanobacteriota > Cyanophyceae > Synechococcales > cyanobiont of Ornithocercus magnificus. Next base: position 16,250 of record BIMP01000005.1, on the reverse strand, counting down.
GGACGGCGTGCAGGAGCGGGTGGAGACAGTGATCAGCCCGTACTCCATGGCCAGCGACGTGAACTTCGTGCTGGACAGGCTCACCCCACAGCTGAGCCTGTTCGCAGGAGGCTCCGGCCAGGCCTTCAAGTTTGCTCCCCTGATCGGTGATTCCCTGGCGTGCCTCGTCAGTGGCGAACAACCTGCGGTGGATCTCTCCTGCTGGAGCCACCAACGCGACGCCGTCCGCGCCTGATCCCTAACCCCCTCATCCGATGTCTGACATCCCCGAGAACCAGCGTTCCTGGTGGCGACAGCCCCCCCTCTGGGTAGGTGCTGCTCCACTGCTGATCTTTCTGCTGGTGTCGGCCATCGACCTGGCGCTGGCCAAGCAATTCACTGACAACGGCAAAGCCGTGATCAGTGATGCCCTCGGTGGGGTCTGGCAGTGGATGGTGGTGCTGCTGTTTATGATCGCGCTGATCTTGGCCATCAGCCCTGTCGGCAAACTCCGGCTTGGGGGCGCGGAGGCCAAGCCAAGCCTCAAATTCTTCGATTGGTGCGCGGTGCTGATCTGCACCCTGCTGGCAGGGGGTGGTGTGTTCTGGTCAGCAGCCGAACCGCTCTATCACTTCCAGACCCCATCACCGGTGTTTGAAGGGGTCGAAGGCAGCACAACAGCAGCTGTAGATCCCGCCCTGGCAGTGAGTTTTCTGCACTGGGGGTTCCTCGCTTGGGCCCTCGTTGCCACCACCACGACGATCACCTTCTCGATCCTGGAGCGACGCGGTGAACCTCTGCGTCCCCGCACCCTGCTGGTGAACATCGTGTCGCGCAGCTGGGTGGATGGCCCGATCGGTCACCTGGCGGATGGGTTGTCAGTGGTGGCCGCGATCGCCGGCACCGTTGGCCCCCTGGGCTTTCTCTCGCTGCAGCTCAGCAATGCTGCAGGGCAACTGCCCTGGCTAACCGACAGTGCCGGCCTGCAATCCCTTGTGGTGCTGCTGCTGACCGCCGTCTTCGCAGCATCCACCGTCAGCGGTATTCATAAAGGGATCAGATGGCTATCAGAGCTCAACGTCTGGCTCACCCTGACCATGGCGACCGGCCTGCTGCTTTTGGGCCCGGGCCTCTGGCTGATTCAGCACTTCTTCAGCGGATTTGTTGCATACCTGATCCATCTGCCGCAGATGGCCCTCACACCCAACGCCGTGCCGATGAACTGGGTGAATGGCTGGACGGTTTTCTATTGGGGTTGGTTCCTTGGCTATGCCCCTTTGATGGGGCTATTCACCGCCGGCGTAAGCCGCGGTCGCAGCATCCGTGAACTGGTACTGGCGGTGGCAATCCTCTGCCCGATCGTGACCAACCTTTGGTTCACCCTGCTGGGGGGCACCGGATTATATCTCGAATTGGCCGGGGGCGGCATCAGTGAAGCCCTGGCCCAAAACGGAGCCGCCGCTGCGTTGCTGACCATCCTCAGTCAACTCCCCCTGGCCAGCCTGCTGATTCCAATCGGCCTGGTGCTGGTGGTGCTTTTCATGTGCACCAGCGCCGACTCGATGAGTTACGCCGCGGCCATGGTGGTGAGCGGCAGCAACGAGCCGCCTGCTCTGCTGCGCCTGTTCTGGGCCTTGATGATCGGCAGTCTCACCTTGGTGCTGCTGCGCATCGGTACGGGTTTGGGGGACAGCACCTCCATCGATGCCTTGCAAGCCTTCATCGTGATTACAGCGGTACCTGTCACCCCCCTGGTGTTGGCCACCCTCTGGAGCGCACCAAGGCTGGCCTGGAAAGAATGGCGGTGCGGCAGGAGCACTCCACAGTGATGTAGTAATCCAGTTTGAGGGTGAGGTTCCGACTTGGCTGAGGACAGCTAACGCCTGCGCCTCGCTTTGACTTTTAAGGTATATGTAAACGGTTTCAAAAGCAGGGTTTTTGGGAGCTCTAAATTGGATATATCAATTGTATGGGATTTTTTAATTTCTTTGTTACATTCAATTTGCTTTCGTATCTTACCTAGAAGAGCAATCGGATTTGCATTAGTAGGTGCCATAGGAGTCCTTGTCCAATTAATAACTACTAGCACATTAATGTTAATACTAAGTTTATCTTTTAAATCTGCCTTACCACTCGCAGTTATCATCGCTGCGAGTTCTAATTATTTAATAAATAATTCACTTACATTTTCGTGCCCAAAGACTAAAGAGGTGGCTTTTAGTTAAAGGCTTATTGAAATTTCTTCTAGTCGCTTCTCTTCCAGCAGCTGCAAATATTGGGCTTGCTACAATATTTTATAATGCCATTTCTCCTAATACTTTTGTAGCACAGCTAGCGGGAATTATTGTTGTATTTGTATGGAATTATGCGGCCTCTTCTAGGTTCGTTTGGAATACTCCTAGTTAGTTAAATTAAATTCCATTAGATCGAATATTAAACAAAGAGACTGATTCCACAGACCCTAATCAAAACCTGTTTCAGGCACATCTTGAATATAGGCCTTACCAAGAGAGGTTTTACTGTTAATCAATCGCCTCTTAATAACAAAAAAGAGGTTTACTAATTAACAACAACCATAGGGAGCAACATCAAACTGATACCGAGAGATAGCGACTAAGAGCCACGTCAATGGATTAACAGCCAAATACTGCGCCCATCGCTAACGAATACACCATACCCTCATTGCCAGAGCTCTGTGCTTACAGCTCGATGATCGCCCCGACCGTCGCTACTGATCGAGTGTGACCGCCAAACTGCCAGGAGGCTAGGACTTGAATTTAATGCGGAAAAGAGCAACGCTTTGCTCGCGCTGCAGTCTTTCTACCATTACTACAACTCTTAAGTTCAGAGTCAGGCTACGTATTCTTTTTCAGCCAGGCTCTGGCCTTCTTCTTGATTTCAGCTGACCCATATTTTCAATGGTATTCAGCCCACATATGCAGTCCCTTTTTCTTTTTCGCCGCTTCGTCCAGGCTCGATGCTCTTAACTCTTCGTAGGCTTTGCGTACAGCGGCCGCATCGCGTTGCCGCGGTGTTGGTTGCGCCGGCTTGGTCTTCGGCGCGGTCGGACGGCTGCCAGCACTGCACCGATGAGACTGCTATCCACCGAGAACAAACTCCTTCCGCAAGTTGCCAACGTAGCGTCAATCACCTCTTCGTCCATACCGCGATCGCGTAGCCGCTGTAGTGGCTGAGATGGGCCGCTTAGGCTTTTATTCTCCGGCTCTATCAAGCGCTGCTGTTCTGAGCTATTGCCCTTACAAGAGGGGCTGTTTTTAGCAGCCAGCAATCGAGACGGCGTTTTGCCCAGCTATGAGCAGGTTTCGGGCAGAGAGTTGCAGGCATGACCGCAGATGTACCATACCGGTCCAAACCAACAGGTCAGTTGCCCGCCCCTTGATAACGGCAGAGCGATTTCTGCCCTTCAAGATCAGCCACCGCACCGCTACGGTACAGGGAATTGGGAAGGCTTCCGTTGACGACCCGTCCGGGCGAGGTATCGATGTCGGAATCTGAGGACTCCCCAAATCTCGCTCAAGGGCGTCAGATCCCTTGCCCTGCAAGGGCTTTGAACCGCTGTTTAACCAGTGTTGAGGTACAGAGTGCTGCTGTTGAGGTACAGAGTGCTGCTGTTTGCACGGATGGCGGAAACTACGTGGCGTCTGCTCAAGTAGCCGGTGTCGCCGAGCTTGTAAGCACAGAGCTCTGGCAGCGAAGGTATGGTATATTTGTCAGCAATGCGCTAAAGAGTTGGTAGACTCCGGTCCATACAGTGAGGGTGAAGGGATAAAGCGGATAGCAAAGAGTAGGATAAGGCTTAGCGAGTGTCCTCGGCAGCCCGCGGAATCTCTTTGAGGGCAGTATTGGCTAACTCTCTAGTATTTCTTGGGACAGTTTCGTCATCTGCTAGCTCCCTAAGAAGTTGTATCAAAGCCTCTGCCTCACCATATAAGTCTATTAACAGGGCTATATTAGATTGAGTATCGATTTCCTCATTAGATTGAGTATTGACTACCTCCTTAAGTGACTTTCTACAATTAGTCTCTAAGATTGCCCTTATAACGTTAACAGAGACAGGGCCTTGCCAAGCCGGGCGGGTTATTTCGTCTACTGGTGTATCGCTTAGAAAGAAGGCTAGAATGTTTAGTCTTGCTAGTTCCTTCACATAAGCCAGGGGTACACACCATCCATGGATTCGGCAGCATAGATCTTCATCTTCGTAGGGAGAGACAGCATAGATTTCTGACGATTCTTCGCTCAATTTTTCACTTCCACAAGGATTAGGAAAACGCTGATAATAGTCATATTCTGGTATAACTTTTTCATTGACCAGTTCATTGTAGCGAAGACTACGCCTCAAGTTTGCATGTAGTGCACTTGCACCTCCACCTATGCTGAAGCTCCTGTAACTGGTACCGCTATTATTATAGTACTTACTAATATAATTCATGAAATCGCTTAGTCTAGTCAGGACACTGTCAATTTCCTCTGGTGTCGGTCCCATGAGATTACCATCTAATATTGTTTTCTTATCGGAGTGAGCAATCTGCTTATTCCTGCGCTCTTTCATCTGTTCACATTTAGCCGAAAACCTCTTATGAGCCGCCTCTATTTTTCTGGAGATGTCAGTTTTATCTAAATTGAGCCGTTGCCGTAAGGCACAAAGTGTCATGTTTTCCTTGTTGCCTGATCCAGCAGGATCATTAAGCTTGCACAACGATAGCTGAATGCTATCCAGTAGGCTGTGCTGAACAATTCCGAAGAAAGATCCTGCTGACTTGTGCAGGTCAAATGCCTCTTGAGAAGAGCTGTAAAGCTCGCGATACATGTTCCAGTAACCATGAACCCAAGCAGTTGTGTTGTCAAGGTGGAGCCAAAGTTTGTGGACCTCTTGAGGAAAGATAAAGTCAATATGAATGCGATTCTTGGAAATATCTAAATCAGCCCTGATCAATTCACGAAGCTGATCTGATATTTCTGGGGGAGTCGAAACTGCAATCGACCTAATTTCGACATAAACAGAAGACTCATCACTATCCTTGTCTAAAGGAGTCACATCACATAACACATTCCACTTAGGCTCTTTTGTAGCACTGGCAAAAGCTTCAGATATCTTCTCTCGAAGAGTATGGGAATCTTGGATATATGAAATATTCGTCCTGACATTAATGAGCGTCATCTTAGGCGGGAGAACATGTAGATATAATAGTTTTAACCCTCGACTGCAGAGTGATTTCCCGCAACATTCCACATTTTTATCTACATATTTCCACTGCCAGAGAAGGCAGTTTTTTTGACAAGAAAGCAGTCTAGTATGCATCTCTAGGGTTGTGATATCCATTGAGAGGTCCGTATTGCTGCGGAGCGAGACCCTAGTGGGCTTTCCAGAAAAGGAATATTATGCCAGATTATTGGCTTATTGTTGGCTAATCTCTAAAAGTGAAAACTGATTCCAATGAAGTTCCCGCTTTTTGCTTTCGCCTTGTTCACTTCTTTTCCCGTTTACGCATAGACCCAACAAAAGTCTATGATGTTAGGCCCTTGTCCTGGTGTGCTGCCGAACAGCCGCCGCAATTTAAAAAGCCTGAGGTATGTAGAACCACAGTTGATAGCTGATTTAGTAATGGTTGAATACGACTTGGCACCTTGGCTCCGCCCCACCCCTAGCGGGGCTTAGCTTCCCCATTTCTGAGCGCGGTTGGCCTCAACCAGAAGCTCCAGGTATCGGTTCAGGTCGTTGCGAGCCAGGGGGCTTTTGCATGTTTTCAACCTGGTGAGGGTGCTCTGGCTGATTCCGAGGATGCTGGCCGTGGCCTCCACTGGTGCCATTCAGGGCGAAGTCCTTCAGCCTGTCCTCGCCTTCCACCAGGAACGGTGCTGTGGGGTCTGGATGTCCGCAGATGTGCATAGGTAGGTAAAGGCTAAGACGGGCCATCTCAGGCCCATGGGTTTCCAGCAGCTCTTGAGCTTTCTGGACGTGGGCCCAGGCGAAGGGGTCCACCACTTCAGCACTGCTGTGGTCAGCGACTGGTCAGGTGTGGGACCATTGGGGAACCACTGGCACACAAGTGCCCGTCATTACTGGGTTTGGGATGGTCTTGGGAGGGATTAACCCTCCATGAGACTTGATTTCAACGGAGAGCCAGTAGCTGTATCGGTCGGTATGGAGTCTTCTGTAGCCAGCCCTGCCTGGCTTGGCTTCTCTGCTTACTTCGAGTTCAACCGTGTCCCCGTCAAAAGTGTCACGGGTGTCCATCTCCACCGTGCAAGTGAGCTTTGGATCAACGGAACATCCAGCGATCAAAAGCAGCGGCAGGAGGAGAAAGAGCTCTTTCATGCGCCAAGGATGGCAGCGATAGGTGGAACGCCCAACGTGATCGACGTTTGATCAGAAGGAGTAGGCACCTAGGTCAGAACTGACTGGCACCCCGCTCACCCTCTCGCGATAGGCTTCCATCTCACCGCAGACTTTTCTGCTCTTTTCGCATTAAAGGGCCATCTCGGTCCATTTGATGCACGCCGCTGAATTGGTCGTGCAGACCTTTGACCGATACATCAGCAGTTGTTGCCGTCGCTCAGCGTGCTGCTTTAGAGCAACGCCTCTGTAAGTCAGTGGCTCCTTGTCTGCGAAATGGTTGGCAACCCAAAGGAAGCCACCCATCACCGCAACACTTCCCACAAAAGCAAGGGTGAGCTTCCCAGCAGAGGAACCCTTAAAATCCTTTGCTCTAGAGTGATTTAAGGGAGGCATTCCACTCCCACAAGTCACTTGGGTGACATAGACAACTATGCTCTAATTGCAGATAAGCACCTCAGAAACATCCTGGAGAAGCGGTAATCTCGAGGTTGTACCGAGTATTAAGTTGAGTCCAGAACGGTTTCCTCTCTTAATGCTTCAGAGGTATGTGGAATCCGGTTGAGTACCATCGCCCCAGGCGCTTGTTGTTCCATGCTTTCTTGTTTGCAGTCAGGGTATCCTTCAATCCTAAGGATACCGCCGCCAGAGAGCTGCCAAAAGACTTCCCAGCAGGGAATGCATCACTGCTGAAATTGCACCAGGCAGAGCGGTGAGCGGACTAGCGAAGGCGCCGGAGCGAGCCAGAACCACCGCCAATCCTGAATTCTGCATGCCCACCTCAATGCTGATGGTGTGTTGCACACTTAACGGTTCCCCCATCAAGGCCGGAATCAACAGGCCGAGAAAAAAACCCCCACTATGCAGCAGTAGCGTTGCCAGCACTAAGAGTCCTCCCTGACGCAACAACACTTCCTGCTGGCTACTCACTATGCCCGCCACGATCAGTGCGATGGCCAGCACGGCCAGCGGAGGCATTATTGGCTCAACCCTGGCGGCAAAGCGTGGCAGGCCCTGCTTGAGGGACACGCCCAAAGCCACTGGTACTAGAACCACTTGCAGCACATTGGCCAGCAGGGTCCAACCATCCACAGGGACATAGCGACCCGCCAGCAGACTGGTGAGCAAAGGTGTCAATACAACTGCCAACAGTGTGCTGGTAGAGGTCATGACCAACGACAGAGCAATGTCGGCCCTGGCAATGAGTGCGACCACATTGCTGGCAGTTCCACCGGGACAGCATCCCACCAGGATCAACCCAACGGCCAACGGAGGTGCCAAACCCATCACCAAGGCCAGGAACGCTGCCAGTAGCGGCATCACCAAAAACTGACAGGCCACACCAATGAGTGCCGGTCTGGGCGCGACCAGCACTCGATGGAAATCAGCCGGTGCCAGGCCTAGACCCATCCCCAGCATGATCAGTGCCAGTGACCAGATAATCACAGGTCCGCCCACCCAACTGAACCAGTCAGGCTGCAGTAGCGATAGTACAGCAGCCATCAAAGTCCACAGAGGAAAGAGAAGGGTGAATCGCTCCAGTGCACGAGCCATGAACGAGGCTGCAGATGAGAAACAACGTCACTCAGTTTGGCGATTAGCGTCCGTGCTCGTTGGCAGCTCTCGTGACAGCCAGGCAACCACCACCCAACCGTGCAGGTGCTGGGTCTGATTATAGGCAGGCTAGGCTTTGAGTCATTCTGGGTGAGCAGGTTCTATGGAGTACCGTCAGTCCTAGGTGGGATTCAGATCAAGAGAAGTGATTTGCTCCCCTGCCGGGTCGCTGATTGGAGGGTCTTGTTTGAAGAACCCGCAGATATAAACGTCGGTCCTAAAATCCTAGAGGGTGTTCAGTGGAAACTGGTGACAACGGACCCCAACTGGAGAGCCAACAAAGCTCGCGTGGCCCGCGAGTCTTATCAGCGACACAAAGACGACGCTGGCGCCAAGGAGAAAAGAAAAGCTTGGTACGAGCAGTACAAAAATGCCGACTGGTACAAAGAAGCTTCTAAGAGAGCGAAGGAAAAGTTCGTTGCCAGCGGCAAAAAAGCAGAGGCAGATAAGCGTTACAGCAAGAGCGATGCAGGGAGAACATCACGCGACAAAGCACGTAAGCAATGGCGGGAAAAATTTGAGACTGAAAAAGGAATAACTGTGAGCAGCTGGCGACTCAAAAACGACCCTCAGTTCAAGCTCCACGCAAGGCTCAATACTCGTATCAGTGACGCCCTCAAAAGGCAGGGAGTCGTCAAAGCTTCCAAGACCTCACAACTCATTGATGCAGAGATAGCCGACTTCAAGGCATACCTCTCAGCTAATTGGGAGAAGGGGATGAGCTGGGATAACTACGGCCGAGACGGGTGGCATGTGGACCACATCAGACCGTGCGCCAGCTTTGACCTGACAGATGAAGAACAACAGCTCGCCTGCTTCAACTGGAGAAACCTCAGACCCATGTGGGCAGCTGAGAACATCAGCAAAAGCGACAACTACGACCCAGCTGACGAGGTCGAATGGGCATACATGATGCGAGAGCTGGGTTACGAGGGTGAGCGTTCCTCCTGTTCGAGGGAGGGCGCGGAGGGGGGCTATACGGGCAGGACGCATCAAACGGCGAGGTCGACGCCTAGCCATGCACCTAGACAATCGAACGCTTACATCCGCTGCCATCATTGGCGAAAGGGGCAGCCATTACTCCTGCTGCTGAACACCCTGCTGAAAGCTTGTCAGCGAAGTCTGACGAAAAGGGCCCAATTCGCGGACAACCTTGCCTCGAGCTTGCAGGCTTCTCGCATTCGCTAAAAGCTCATGGCTTGTTTCATTCAGTCGCTTTTCCCCTATGCATATCTGCTCGCCCTTTGACCAGCATTTGGTCTGCTAGCTCGAGAGGCCGCGAAGGCAAAGGGATGCAAGGAAATAAAGTATTACCTAATCCTTGGTCCATTTGGTTATCTGACTGCATTGGCAATGCCAGATATGAAGACTCAGTCATATCTAAAACCAATTGCCAGAAAATATTCTCTTGAGACAGAGTTGAACTCAATTGTTGACACCTCCAATGCCAAATCAGTCAGAGAAGTCATGCGATGAAGGACTGTGGCAGATACAAGAACAATGTTCCACGTCTACGCAATGGCTTTGACTCCTTCACTCCCCAGCACAAGCTGCAGGATGCGAAAGAGGAGTACGTACAGGCCATTTACCGGTTCCGCCAAGCAGAGCTTGCCAATGCGCCAAATCTGATCGCTCTGAAGCATGAAATGGAGTTCTTAGGCCGCAAGCTCGAGGCCTACCGCCGCTGGTTCTACTCCGGGGAATTGATTGGGGAGTACGTCGAGTGGCCTGCGCCGCCAGACCGGTGCCCTAAGCCTGCTTGGGCCTGAGCGAAGGCTCAATAAGGATGGCGCTGCTCAGCAGCAGATGCAGCAACAGCAGTAGTCAACGCACAGGCGGCAACAAAAAAAGGGGTAGGCCCCTCAGCCATCCCCCCTCAAGAAAATGCTCGACGCATTTAAGGCACCACTGCCTCTCGTCAACCGAGGTGCATCAGATGCCGATATGTAACCCCTTGAACACCAATTAGGCATTAAGCCTCATTGAGCGCGATTTGGGACCTACTGAAAAATGGGCTTGGCGCGAGCACCACTGCCACGCCTTGGGAGATGAAATCCAGCGGGTTCCCTCGCCCGCGTCTCCAAACCGTCTTCCGCATCGTCTCCCAAGCCTCAATCGCGTTGTGACGCAGCATCCGCCGCCGAGTCATCGGCTCAGGCGGGCGTGGCGGAACGTAGCTGTAGGTCCTGATGGCTACCCACTGCGCATGCACGGTCGCCGTGTCGGGCTTGAAGTGACAGAGCTTCTGCTGCTGCTCGGAGTACAGCCACCCCTCACCACCAGCCTTTTCTGGCGCCTCGTGAAAGCTGCGATCCTTGTTGGGCATACCCGAAGTACTAGCCAGACTGGGTGGCATACCGAATCTTTTGATGTGAGACCGCTACTTCTCTTGTCTGCTCTTCTGCTTACTGCGCAGCCTGCTCTGGCTGAATCCGACATTGAGCGCATCAAAAAATGCGCTCAGCAAGTTCGCCTAGAGAGAGCCCGCTGGTATTTCAACGAGACAGGGCAGACAACATCTCCAAGCTCCTCAACAGCTCAGGACTACGCGAACTACATGGAGTCAATGGGGCTAAAGACAAAGACTCCAATCCCCTTCCGCCTGTGCATGTAATTCGCCATGGCACTCATCGTTTGCAGCGAATGCGGCAAGGAGTTTTCCGAACGTGCAGCGGCCTGTCCTCACTGCGTCTGCCCTAACGACAGCAAAAAAGCTGAGCCTCCTTTGGTCCGTGACGGTGTCTCTGGATGCGTAAACGGCGTTGTGGCGGAAGGCACCCAATTGGTTTCAAACATCAGGGGTCTAAGTAATCCCCAGAGCCCTGGCTGCGCGGTCCAACAAACCTTGTTCAGCAGCAGTGAAATTTGCTTTCACCATCTGCCAATTCCAATCATTGGCAATGGTGTCCCGAGCAAGATCTGCAGCATCTTGTGGATGCAAGCGCGACCTCTTACCGGCACTGAACTTCTTGCCTCGAAGGTAAGGATTTGGGTTCTTGTTGCGAGCCATAGCTCTGAGATGAACAGAACCCACGCTTCGGAGAAGCACCTAGCAATGCCCGAATCCCTGTGGGAAGGATTCATCGCCTTGCAACCCTGAGGATCAGAGCCCCGACAATGCTAGCCCGAAGGCTCATTCCTGTCGCGTCAGCACAAAAAACCTAGGACTCTCCTCGTCACCTGTCTACGAACGAACGCTATCCATAGCGAGTGTTCTTATCCCGAAAATTATCCCGAGGGAGATTTATCCCTAAAGACGGGATCACCAAGAACGACTGCGGTGAAATGTTTGAGGGGCCTTCCAGCCCCCATGAGTCATTTGGGTGATAAGATAATTCTGCTTCAATTGCAGACAGACATCTCGGACTGCTGAATCCCTATCGAGTCCAGGGAGGGCGGTCGCCAGTTCACTTTGAGCGAGTTCTACGTCTCTCAAAGATGTTCGACAGCTGCACCCCACTTAGACACCAGTTGCGTCGCTGCAATTGAAGCCAAACAAAAATCTGATTTCCAAAAAGGAAAAGTGTTCAAGTTCCTCTGCAGCTAAATCCATCACAGCAACCCCGCATCCATGGAGATCTCCTCAACCTGGGAGAGCTGCTTAGCATAGATGTATTCGGCCATGTCATCCAAGGCCGACTTGCACCAAACGCTTTTTGCAGACGTCCAGCCAGCAGTCGAAGGTTTCGACCTGGGCCACAGTCGGCAGCAGCTTGAACTCAGTAGATCTGGTTGAGCATGACCTATTAGCAGCAGCTCAAAGCGTTGTTATTTTCCGCATTAAGTTCAAGTTCCAGCCTTTTGGCAGTAACGGTCGTGCTCGATCGATAGCGACAGGTCAGGACAATCGTAGGGGCTGCTAACCACTGCCCAGCGAGCGCAGACTTCGCGGTTGTCGGGTCGGGTGCTGTAGTACAGAATCGACACCGTGGCAATCAGAGCAGCGGCTGTTAAACTTCGGTCTCCACAGTATCACCGCCATATAGAGCCAGTTATGTCTGGATTCGAAGACAGTTTGGTTATTGGGGTATCGGTGTGCTAATTATTCTAGTCTAAAAAAACCGCTTGTGATCTTGATGTCTTGACGGCAGGCGATGTGGAACTTGATCTGTCTCATTGCTTGTTTAAATCTCTGGATAGCCTGTAATCTACCCAGAGATCAAAAAGGGTCCTTTGCAGAACCTTTAGTCAAGGCTCAGCTCTTTACCCTTTGAGCTTTGTCGAAGCCCAGTAAGCTTAGCCCACTGCAAGCGGACCGTCAACCCATCGGTCCATGATCCGCATCCAAAAACCCCTCGCTGGCATCTGCTTCAATCTCATCAAGAGCTGGGTAGAGGTTGCCCGCCGCGGCAAGGGCGGCGATATTGACGCCAACGGCACACCTTGGACCAGGCTGACAGCCCGCGAGCTGCGCGAGCAAGTCCTAAGCGGCTTCTCCACCGACATCAGCACGCGGACGGTCTACAGGGCCTTGGATTACCTGGTGGAATTAAAGTTGGTCTGCCGTGAGAAGCGTCACCTGCATCGGCGCTGGAGCAATCAGGACTATTGGTACACCATTCCAGAACCAGAGGAAGAGGCACCTAAAGTCCCACAAGCACTCAAAACCCAGTCTGGGAGTCAATTGACACATGTGGCGAATACAAGTGCACAACTTGTACACATACAAGCGCCACTGATGGCGAATACTCTAAATACTCTTTCTAAAGAATCAGATCTAATAAAACCGCCGCCAGAAGGTATGCCGCCACCAGCTGTGGATCTGGAGGAGGAGTTGGCTTTAGAACCAGCTGATTTGCAAGCGGTGCTTAGCTCTATTCCAGCTCCCAAGACAGCTAGTCAGCTGCAAGAGGAGCGGAAGAAGAAAGATAGACAAAGGGAATTAGAGCAACAGCGAACAAAGCAGCAGGCACAGGCCAACGACGCCAGAAAGGCTGCTGCAGCTGCGCGAAATATCAATAACCAGAACTGGATTGCCGCTGAGCTGGGCAAGATTCGTCAGAAGATGGCTCAGAACCAGGCCAAAGGGTTTAAACCAACAGCCCCGACCATCTCTCGAAAACGGGTTTTGGATCTACCTGAGAGGCCTGTAGGCAGGGATAGACAAGGCCGAACCGTGAAGGAGGTCTGGGTATCAGGCTTTAAGTATCTGGTGGTGGATTAGCAGCCAAGCCTCCTCAGAGGCTTCTAGAAAGACCTGGAAGGCGTCTGTAAACAACTAACATGGCTCTAAGGATGCAGAAGCCACAGAAGGGGCTTTACAGGGGGAATTTCAGGTTCTTCCTCAGCGCTCTTTGGCAGCAGCTTGGCCTGCCGCCACCGATGCTGACTAGTACCTCAACGACATGCAGGGCGCGTTGGTGGCAAGCCTTGCGAGGCGTACGAACCTATCGGCGAACCGGACAACGAAGTCCACATGCTCGGTGAGCGTCGATGGATACCAGCCCTTGATCACCTTACTTGATGCAAGGTCCGTGTAATGCCGTGTAATGCCGTGCAATGTTCTAAGCATGACACTACAGCTACAGCGATGCATGATTACCTACCGGCAGACAGCTAACTTCATTCTAAATCTCACAGATAATGAAGAGGAAGGGGTCACAAACTTAAAGCTACAAAAGCTTCTCTATCTTGTCCAAGGGCATAGCCTAGCTCTATTGGATACTCCCATATTTCAATCTCCTATAGCGGCGTGGTTACATGGCCCTGTAGTTAAGGATGCATATCACGAGTACAAAAAGTACGGCCGGAATCCGATCCCTGCTGACAGTAATTTCAGCAACTATACTCTGACAGATGAGCAAAGAGACCTTATAAAAGACGTTCTTGAAATTTATGGGCAGTTCTCAGCCTGGAAACTAAGAGAACTTACCCATAGTCACCAGCCTTGGCTGGATCATAAATGTGAAGCAGGCGAAATCCCCCAACAAGAAATAAAGGACTTTTTCAGGTCTAACTGCATTGCCTGATGGCAAGAAGAGACAAAAGCATTAGACGGCCAGGGATTACTCAGCAGAGAAAGAATATTAGGCTCTATGAGCCCCAAAGTTGTTCTAATGACTCTAAAGTCATCTTCTCTTTTGAGCAAGTCCAGGAAGAGTCTGGATTTGGATTTAGTGAGTTGGACAAACATGACAAAAGCGCTGTTTCAGAAGCTCTCTTTAAGCGAAGAAATTTCAGTTGGAATGATTTGATACAAGCTGGGAAATACGGACTTGGAACAGAAAAGATACCAGTGAGAAGTGTGAAGGCGTCTAAACCCAAATTTATTACTGAAGATGCAAAAGACTACCTCGCACTGAGGTTTAATGGGAAGAAACCTATGTTAGGGTACAGGGAAGGAGGCGTCTTTTATATCCTTTACTTTGACTCTAAATATTCCCTATACAATCATGGTTGAACTAAAAGCCAGTAGTTAAAGCTGCCAAACCATCTTCAGTTAGTTGCTCTAACTAGCGGTTTAAGCCGTTGTAAACCAGAGACTTTTATAATTTCCCGAGTTTGGCGAGGCTACTTTAGATCAGACCCAATTGAGGAGCCTTCCAGTCCTCCCTTGAGTCAATTGGTCGATGTAGATGACTCTGCTCCAATCGCAGATAGGCACCTCAGAAACATTCCAGAGAAGCGAGGTGATCTCAAGGTCACACCGGCTCATAAATTGGATTCAGAACGGTTCGTCTGTGGCCACGGTTTTCCCACACACGCGGGAATGGTCCGGCTTGCCGACCGGAACACCGGTGAGGATGTAACTACCGCGCTTGAAGCGAACGAGGTCTTCCGTGTGCTGACGAGTGAAGTTGGTGCTTTGTCCTTTCTCCGTAAGCACTAGCTCCCAGCAGCCACTCATCCAAATCCGAACATTGCCGAAGGGCTAGCGGAAGTCGCAGTAGCCTCACTCTGTCCCTCTGCTTCCGTCAGGCCAGATGGGTCACACCAGACTGGGACAATCTCAGCTTTGAAACGAGCAACTAAATCATCTATCAGCTCCACCGCACATTGCAGTTGAGCTGATATCAGCAAGTAACACAAGCGGTGTCTAACCCGGCACTGAGCTGGTGCTAGTTAGGCGAGAAGTTGACTAAGAGTCTATAGCTATCTTTTCCTGTCTACTTTGTAGATGTATGTATGCTGGCAACAGCGCCGAATAGCGATGCCGGAGGGACTATCAGTGGCGGCCAAGCTTCGCATCCGCCACCCGATAGAATGGTCACCAAAAGTGAGTCTCGTGGGCTAGCTAGTTGGCAATATCATCTGCTGGTAGACACTTCGCATGTGCCTTACTCATCAATTGGACGTTTTCCAACACAACATATAGCATTAATCGAGAGGATACAGGATGGTGCTGCGTCGAGAATCTGAGGAAGATCCTGGAGAAGTGGAGCTGTGAGCCACTGCTAGCTCTGAAAGCGAGTGCTGCAGTTGAAGCAGCTAGCTCCGTAGACGCCGTTCAGGAAACTTGCAGCGTAGAGAGGACAAGGGGAGGATGGACCTAATGGTTAGAGAGAATCTAGAGTCTTCTACCTTTGCATCTAGAGGTAAAAGCAGGGAAGATATATACTATGTATACAGAGAAAGAGAGAGGAGTATCAAGTAGCCATTACAAACATTTAGATAACTAGGTCTTGTATAAAGTCTAAAGTCTATTTTGAACTTATCGACTAGAAATTCCGCGGCCCGCCGAAGACCCTCACTAAGCCTTTCATGCAAAAGGACCCATGCCTAGCCACCTTCCTATCATTAAAAGGGAAATATTTGGGTCAGCTGCCTGCGATCCCACCAACTGCTCAAGTCAAGCTCTCTGCAGAGTGGTCAGCACCTGTAGGCAATGGGCTCCAGCCTGTGATCTCGCCGCGACTCCAAGCGGTGGCCGCAGAGTCTTAGCAGGCCGCGCAGAGTGCCCGAGGCTCGCTTGCCTGGACCAGCTCCTAAAACCTGCCTCATATCGCTGCAGTGCGCCGCCGCCACAACCTGCAGCTTCAGTAGATTCGGATCGTTGGCGGCAAACCACTCTTGACGGTTCAACCAGCTAGGTAGACCGAGTGCATCGGCAGCAGCAACCTTGTGACCCAGCAACTCGCGGGCTAGATACGGCAGCCACGCACGTCCACTTGGAGCTAGCTGCCGACGGCGACCCTCTGGCTCAGTTCGCAGAGCAGATTAGTGATCAGAGCAGGACACCACAGCTGAGCGAGTCGACCCTGGTGCTGCCTTGAGCACTTCTTTTACTAATCCTTGCCATAGCCGCACAGCTTGACCAGGTCCTCTCAAGGGACCCGCTATGGGGGAGAGGAGTTCGCTTTTT
>BIMP01000004.1 GCA_007996965.1 cyanobiont of Ornithocercus magnificus | reverse complement strand
GCTTGTCTGAGATGTTTCTGAGGTGTCTGTCTGCGATTGGAGCAGAGTCATCTGTATCACCCAAATGACTCATGGGGACTGGAAGGTCTCCTCAAACATTCCACCGCAAGCGATTTCAGGGATTGCCTAGATGCGGATGAGTCGATTGGGGCAGTTCAAGGCAGTGGACAGGTGTGGATGAGAGCCCTAAGTTCCGATCGCTGGCTTCCGCTGCTCTGTACCGGCTGCCCTAAGTCGCAGGTCTTGGGTTCGCTCCCTCGCGCGAGGCATCTCTTCACCCCCTTAGCAATGACGAAAAAGCAGAAGTTCTGCGCACAACCCTCCGCGTGAGTGGTCAAATTATTCGTGTCGGTCCTGGATCTGATGTGGGTGCACCGGTCATCAAGTTGATGGTCGAGCGCTTCGGCGGACCATATGCGAGGCGAGTTTGGTTGGGTTCAGAACCCTGCACTTGCTGCTGCTTTCTAAGCGAAGGGCTTTACCGACTAAGCCCCGTGTCCGAAAAAGATTGGTGTCCTCCGCCGCCATGGCCAAGGCTCTTGGCATCCATCCAGAGACTCTGCAAAAGCTCCAGCGTCATCAGATCCCTCTGTTTAAGGAAAGCCGCGATTACCGGTGGGTCGGCCTTAGTACCAGCAGCACTCTTCAGTGGCATGTCCATAGTGTGAGCCAGGCGTTTACTGGCTTCCGTCGGATGCCTGCTGAGGCGTTTGAGACCTATAGCCGAGAATGCTGATGAAGCCCTTGCGACTAGAAGGATTGTCTAAAATCGCTTGCCGAACATCATCGGAAACAAATCAAGAGCGCAGATTTAGCAATGAACAGATCAATGAATTTGTCGCTGCTGGTGTTTTTCAGCCACTGACTTCTGAGGAGATTCAGGCCGACTGGTTGGATCGTTTCCCAAAGATGCAGGGCAGGCCTGACAGTGCGCCCTCCTTCTCCGCTTCAAACACCACATTCAGCCTGCGACTAGATGGCGGGAAGTCAAAATACCTCTACAGCCTAAGCAAGGAGCACGATGCCAACACTCAGATATGGGTGCCTTCAATGCTGAACCCATCGTTGTAACTGGGGGCTTGTTTAATGCCTTGGCTTGTATATACCTGATCGGCGTTTCGTGCTGTGGTGCTACAGCTCCGAGTCATCTAGGGCGCAGCAAATTCCCTGGCTTGGTGGAGGCGCCTACGTCAGCGACGCAGATGTTCCCTTTCACCATTCAGAAGGGCTGCTGGCGATGGTGGTACGCCTATGCCGTGGGCGTAGTCTCAAGCTTGCTCACCTGCCTCGAGATCTCAGAGCGCTGACTATTCCTATGTCGGTCAGAAGACCCCCGATGACTGCAAGTGGGGAATGGAGGAGTGGGCCAGGGCCCGGGGATCAGCTGCCCTCCAGAATTTCAAAACCTTTTGGGAGAGACTCTGCCTCCTGTTGAGTATCTGAGGGCTGTCTTCACCAAGTACGGGGAAGCCAGTCTCCGGTACCCCAAGAAATTTCTAGTGATCGCCAACGGTGCCAGGGCGATTGTTGATGCAACCAACCGTGAGTATGAACGCCAGACACTTCAGGATCACTTGACCCAGGCCACAAAAGCTCCCAAGTCATTCATCGATGAGGTGATGGACACGCGAGGCAGGGACCTTTCGGCACCGGAGAGCACAGGGCTAGCAACCCTTCCCCCTACTTAGAAAGACAACCCAGCCAAAGCGGAGCCTTCAGCAGTTCGTGGCAGCGACGTATCAACTCCGCTGGAACGTCCTGAAGAAAACAGTGGAAATCGACGTTAACCCTATGGACTGCCAGTTAGCCGGTCAGTTCCCTGCCGATCAGCACAACATCGAAATTGAAAAGGATTCCACCAAGGGTGCGTTCATATACATCGCTCAAAGCAATCCGTTCAACCCAGTTGAGGAGTATCTGAACAGGTGAAAGACCGAATAGACCTGAGGCTGATCTCAATTCAGGAGTTGGCTGCGGCATTCGGTATCGACCCAAAGGATCATCATCAACAGCGATTTCAGGGAAGTGTTCCAGCCATTTCAACCTTCTAAGGAGTTGTGAGTAGGTGAAGAACAAAGGGGTAGGTGTTGTCTATAGGAACTATTAACTGGTGAGCTCAGGCCTAAGGTTGTAACACTCTGTCCAGATCCGTTGCTGCGCCATCGATTTGATCTGTTCCAACCCCTGTAATTTCTGGCAGTTTTTTGTCGATAGATTGGAACGATTTGCTCTCAGCGTGTGTTCTAGTCTCATAAGTTGTGAACTTCATAGGTCCTCGCTATGCATCAGGCTGTAGGTAATTTTGAACCTTGCTGTTTGCTTAACGCTAGAATTCAATGGGGTTAAATCTGGATTATCATATTGGTCAATCACAATCAGTATTATGAGAAGTAGTCAATCGACTTGAGGCGTACGCGTTCTTTAGCCATCATTTCAGGGTTTCGCTCTGCCGACTGTTTCATCCCAAGGTTTGAGTCAAGGTAAGCGTTGTAGCTGCATCCGTAATTGACCAATTTAAATAGCACTTCTCCAGCTTTTTACTTAGCTCACGCTCTTTCCTAGCTTCATTCTTGAGCTTTTAGCTTGTCCTCAAGACTACATGAGTTGAGAGGACCTGTATTTGGTCCTATGCTTAGATAGTTTGGGTTAATCATTGTACTCATGTACTAATTGCCCCAGCGCATTGACGCACGACTGCCGAAACTCTATATTCAATACCTTTATCTAGAAGTCAGAAGTTGCCAACACTGCTCGAGAAAACTTTAATCGGCAGAGCGTGTAAAACAACTCCCATCTTTATCGAGAGTGCTAAGAAGATTTATAGTAATGCTTACACTTATGAAAATACTGAATACGTAATTGCAAAGACACCGGTGCTCATTAGCTGTCGTGAGCATGGTGAATTTCTACAAGTGCTCAATCATAATCTCTCTGGCAATAAATGCCCCAAGTGCAGGAACAAATCGTTGAAGATCAGGGCTGGGCAAATTCGCAGTGCAAGCTTTATTTGGTAAAAGTAGGAAGCTATTAAAAATAGGAATTGCAAAGAACATTAAAGGCAGGGTGAAGTCCGGAAATCGTAAATAGAGAAACTCTTGAGGAAAAGCCAGGAACTCCAAGCAAAGGCCTTATATTCTAGTCATGAAAAACAGAGCTGAGGTAATTATTTAAGTCGAGTCTAGTATATCTCAATTACTCAAACTGTTGCGTCTCACTAAAACAGCAACCAAAGCTCCAACTGCAGTAGTTCCAGAACTAGAAGAAAAATTAATTAACCTATCCATGGTTTTCGATTCTGATTTTGGTCCCCGGAATGCGCTAGCCCCTAAGAAACTGGAAGAAAGTACTATAGTGGTTTCCAATGTAGCTACTATAGTCCACTCTATTCGTTGACTATGTTTTGCTGCCTCAAGATCCCGGGTAGTAGTTTGGGTTGTAAAGTCTCCAGTAATAGACATAATGTCTGCATTATCAAGTTTGGCCTCTAAGGGCTGTAAAGTGCGAGTATCTGACTCTTGATTAGCTACTGGATCTGCCACTCTATCTGCGTCTTTAAATTAACAATGGTTCACGATCAGCAGATCCGTCATCAAATCTAAACAATATTTTTCTAGTGACATCAAGTCGAGAAGTTTTTCTCATGGGTTTCATGCTGTGGATGCATGATAACAACCTTTCCCGCAAATACCCGGGGTTTTCCGGGATTTTGGCATCTCAACAGCATAGCCAAGAGACAGACCTAACAAGACACCTTAAGATCTCCCAGCCGTCGCGGTCTTCAAATGCTTAATAGGGGTGAGGTCAGTGAGTTTTGGCCTAGGTCTTGCCCGTCTGACCCACTATCCCAGTGTGGTGCTATAGGTACTGCTTATTATAGCAGCTGCTGATGAAACTGGCTAGAAATGCAATCAGATCTAGCGCTGAGATGGTGTTCGTTAAGCGAGGGGCTGACTAGAAAGTCTATTGTCTTTTTCTGCCTTCTTAGCATTTAGAGAGCATGATATTTGACTAAGCATTAGAAAAGCTGATCACAGTAAGTCTCTATTCTAGACTCATGTAGGTAAGTGTAAGCGAGCAGCTACTTCTAGGTAGACATTAGTCTACCCCGAGTCAGAGCAGTCGAGATCCTCTTAAAAAGACCGCTGAATATTGCCCTGGCGTGTTGCTCATCTTTAACTTCTATCCACATCTTGTGGAGGGACTGGGGCTGAGAGAGGAACCCTCAGAAAGCTGACCACCCTCTGAAACTATGACCAGTTTTTGCCCTATGTTATAAGAATCTGTCAAGGGTGCAAGCTTCTACAAATGTGTTTCTGTTGACACCACGTTTATAGCAGATTAGTTATTGTCAACAAAAGATTTTTATGTAACTATCAATTCAACAGCTGAAGAAAAAAATGATAAAGTTAGCTTACTAAACAATGGAGAAAACCAATGATTACAAAAAGCGCTCTCAAGAAAATAGTCGATAAGTTAAGGATTAGAAAGCCTAAGTACTCCACCAAATCGACTACTGGTCCTGAGAAGGTACATGGAGTAGAGGCCTTTTCGATTTTCAAGGAAATATGCATTCATAAAAAAAAGTACTTTGTCAGGGGAGATTCTTACTTGGGCAGGACTGGGAGAGAATTCGAACCGGGCTTAGTGCGCTTGTTTGTTGCCATTTCCTCAACCTTAGGTAATGGTTCTTGTCTTGATGTTGGGGCAAATATCGGATTAACTACGCTACTGCTTTCTAGCTTGTATGACCATGTTTATTCTTTTGAGGCATCCCCAAGGACTTCACAAATTCTTGAAGAGAACCTTCTTAAAAACAAAATCCGCAATTCAAGTACTTTCCAATTTGGTCTTGGCTCGGAGAATCGAAAGCTTGTTCTAACAGCCGCAAGTGACGACGCTAGTGGTGGCTTCTTGTCTGAAGATCTGTCAGTAGAACTGGGTAAGCATTTAAAAGAAGTCGTTGATATACGAAAGGGAGATGATTTGATAATGAGTCCTGAGTTTAAGACTCAGTCGCCTATCAAATTTATAAAAATTGATGTCGAAGGTCATGAGCTAGAGGTAATTGATGGGCTAGAGCAAGCTTTAAAAGAGTTTAGGCCAGTTATTGCGCTAGAGATGAATCATTGGTGCTTAAATGCCTTCAAAAGAATATCTATTCCTGAATTCCTGGAAAGACTGGACGAATTTTTTTCAGTCATTTTTGCTTATGATGATGCTACTACCAAGATAATCAATATCTCTTATGGAGAGAGTTCGGCTCGATACCATGTGATGTATCGACATATTGTGCATAGTCAATTTCCAACTCTCGTCGTAGCCCAAGATGTGAATATTTTGAAAGCAATTTGTGAAAAGCTGTACTAGTAATCCTTATCTAATTTAGATCAGCCAATGCCCAAACTTAGCTCGTTACTAGGAACAATGGGGAATTTTCGGGTTGTAAGTTTTAGAACATCGTACCTCTGCGTTGCATTACATTTTAATCAGAGAGGGTAAGTCAGATCAGTGGTGTTTCAGTGGATGCCTTAGATCTTTACTTGCTGCAGACTAACATGATACCCTCTAGAGCTCTGTTGAATGCCGGCTATGATTCATGGTTTCAGTAACTACCTACTCATAACAATACATATTACAAGTAAGCATATTTTGACTACTCCTTAGGCCGAGTAAGACTAACGCTGGATTTGTATCCAGCTTATGCTAATAACAGCTACTTTATCAGCAAGCCTAGACCTTGCAGCATACTCCGAAATCTGCTTAGCCCGAGTTCCTCTTAATAGCTGCACCCAAAAATTATCATTCAACTCCACTACTCTAGGCAACTGGATGCGAAATCTTCATGAAGTTAGGCAGTAAGAGCCAGGCAATCATGGTGAAATAACCTAGATTCCGCAGCAAGGATTAGTGGTTGTTCCTGCATACTTTTGCTGTCAGCCAAGAACTATGTGGGGCTTGGCTTGAAGGCTAACTGACATGCGTAGCAAATTTCTATAGACGGGCGGCAGATCCAAGGTGAAGTTAAGTCCAACTCCAGGCAGGTGCAGCGAGGAAGCAGCTGAAATCCTCCTGTAATGCCCCTAAACCACCATTCATGTAAATCCCTAAGCGCATCCATCCACAAGCCCCTTAGAGGGGCTTGTGGAGGCCTCTAAGGAAGTTCGGTCGTTAATCCACCACCAGATATCTGTAGCCTGATACCCAGACCTCTTTGATGGTTCTGCCCTGCTTATCCCTGCCTACAGCCCTTTCAGGACGCTCGAGGAAGCGTTTTTTGGAAGCTGTGGGAGTCGTGGGTTTAAAACCCTTAGCTGGGTTCTGCCACATCCTTCTGCGGATGCTGCCCAGCTCCTTAGCAATCCAATTCTGGTTGTTGATGTTCTGAGTAGCTACAGCGGCTTTTCTGGCGTCTTTAGCCAACGCCTGCTGTCTTGCTCTTTGCCTTTCTAATTCCCTTTGCCTCTCTTGCTTTTCTCGCTCTCCTTTCAGCTGAGCGCGAGTCTTGGGAACCGGAATGGATCCGAGCACCGACTGCAGCTTGGCTTCCTCCAATTCCACTGCCGGTTCCAGCTCTTCCAGCTCTTCCAGCTCTTCCAGCTCTTCCAGCTCTTCCAGCTCTTCCAGCTCTTCCAGCTCTTCCAGCTCTGCGAGTGCCTGGTGGGGGAGATTTAGAGGGGGATTAGTTAGATCTGAGTTGTTAGTAAGAGTATATAGATACTGATTTGCCAACATTGGCAACTCTGTTTTGACAAGTTGTCTGCCTCTATTTGCCAAAGGTGTCAATTTAGTCCTAGCCTTGGTTTTGGAGGACCTGTGGACTTCTGTTGGTTCTGGTTCCTTGTCTGTTGGCTCCTCGACTAGGGTGTACCAGTAGTGCTGCCCCGGCCACCTTTCATGGCGCCAAAGCTTCTCGCGGCGGATTAGCTTGGCCTCCTCGAGCCACTTGAGAGCTCTGTAGACCGAGCGCATACTCGTCTGGGTGTAAAACTCGCGAGCAACCTGCTCGTGGATCTGCCAGGCTGGTAGACGGCTCCAAGGTGTGCCTTGGTCGTCGATTTGACCGCCCCGGCCATTGCGGGCGACGTTTACCCAACCCTTGATGATCTTGAAGCAGATGCCAGCTAGAGGCTTGGTGAGAGTAGTGGTCATGTGGAGATGCCAGTCGGTTGACACCCCGCCTAAATCTCCCCTAAGATTAAGCCTGTCGGTTTAGATCTCTTTATTGGTCAGGTAGGTAGCCCACTAAATCGAGGTT
The DNA here is from genome assembly GCA_007996965.1 of cyanobiont of Ornithocercus magnificus. NCBI lineage: Bacteria > Bacillati > Cyanobacteriota > Cyanophyceae > Synechococcales > cyanobiont of Ornithocercus magnificus. The sequence goes on along the minus strand of BIMP01000004.1, from coordinate 26,322 downwards.
ACTGTCTGGCCATGGGGATGATTCAACGTCCGGTCTCCCAGTAGAGGTGAACTATTGGGGGACCTTTTGCTGTTTGACGGACTGTTCCACCATTTCTAGCATTTGTCTGGATGCATGAACAACATATGCTGCTCAGTTCAGCCGATAAATGTGAAGATGAGTATACAGATATCAGGGAAGGAGCTGGGTAGACACCTGCCACCAAGGCTCCTAGGGGAAACTTGTAACACTGTTAACACTGTGCATACTAATAGTGCAAAATACTTAACTAGCTAAATCCTAAATCCCACGTTGAAAGTTGTTATGTTATATGCATAGCACTAATCACTAACCTCCGTGGCAGTGACATTTCATCTCTCTAGATTATTAAATAAACTGCCATTAGTACTTAAAACAGATAAAACCTGTCACCCTAACCACTATGTAACATCAACATGATAGCCCAGCAGGTTGTGAACTTTGTCACTTTTCCAATCTTAGAAATTATTGAAGCAACTGTACAGTTCAGACGACGACTTTAGGAAACTAGCCAAGCAAGCCATGCAAAGTACTGGTGCTAGGCAAATGGTGGAACTATGAGAAGATTTCTCCGTCAACCTCAACCTCGTATATAGCTTTCTTTCGTGCCTGAGTTACCCTTTACTTGATCAATGACTGCACTTGTGGTCTACAGTCGTTAGGTACTTCCTTAGGTAATAAGCCTGTGTAAGCATCCCTTACCTAAGATTTATAGACAGTTAGGAAGTCTTAACTAGACTTAATCCTACTTATCCTAACTGCCAAAATGAGTTCGCTACTAGTTGAGATAACAGAGCATTTTTAGTAAAAACTGACAATTAAGCGATTGTGATCGCGGAAATCTAGCGGCCTTTCTTCAGATTTAAGAACTTATAGGCCGAAGATGAAATAATTAGTTCCCTGAGCCTATTCGAGTTAGTGAACCCTATCACTAATTGGTTGTGGCTTGGAGGCGAAGGCACTGAAGGGCGAGATGGGCTCGGAGACGCACTATCCTGACAGCTTCGGATTCGCCTGACAGTTGTTGTAGAGCCCTTTCGCCACTTGAGCACAGTTGTTCCCGCCAGCTTACATTCTTCAGGCGATGTTCTAGCCCAAAGGCTGCAGCATAACGCACTACCCACTCACCATCGTTGCACGCTTGGCACAGAGCATAGAGGCAGCGACTTCTCTCCTTCTCTGCCTTTCCTGGATTACTAGAGAGACGGATTATGCCAAGTCCTTTAGCGGCAGCACGGCGCACGCTTGGCCCTATATCGTTGGCAATTGCCTGTTCCAGAGTTGTTAGCCCGCAAATATCACCTATTTCAGCTAGAGCGCGGACGGCCCAAGCGCGGGCACTGTAGTTGCTTGGGTCGAGCTGTTTAAGGATGAGTGGCGCAGCAGCTGCTCCAAGGGAAATTAAACCGCTAACGGCTAGATTGGCCAAGGAAGGATTATTGTAGCCAATCACCTCCATTAGCTTCGGGACTGCATCAAGATGCCGACAACGCACCAGTTCGCCAGTAGCTATCCTCAGCTCAGTACTAGTGCTTGCTGCATCGATAGCAGCCAAAGCGTTCTGCAGTGCTCGCTCGTCAGTCACAGCAACTCATCCATCGCATTGATCACTGCTTGAACTGCTTCGTTATGCTCTAGTCCTGCAGCCTGCAAGCCACGCGGATGCTCAGCCAATCCTCGTAGGGCAATCAGTTTGATGCTGTTCTCTACTGGGCTGTCCTGGATCAGCCTTAGGCAAGGCACCCAGCCACTGACACCCAGATCGATTAACACCCCTCTACATACCTGGCTGGAAGAATGCTGTAGCAGTTGCGCGAAGGCCTCGGCCCATTGAGATTGACCAGTTAACTGTAATAAGGCACGGCAGCTTGCTGAGCGAATTAGTGGGCGTTCATCACTAGCGAAAGACTCAAGAGCCTGGATTACCTCAGAGTCTGCCTGACCTAAGTCACCAAGAGCCTCGAGCAAGGCCTCTAGGAGGTGTTCGCCAGTCTTAGCAGTGTAACGAAGCTGTTGGCAGATAGCTGGAATCGCCTCTCGAAGCCCTGCGGCACCAATAGTACGAGCGGCCTCCTCACGGATGTCAGAATCTTGGTACTCAAGGCAGGCCAGCAGCTCTGTGCGTGCCTCAGCACCATTGAGGTGCACTAATGCTCGCAGTACATTTAGCGCCAAAGCACGGCACTCTTCTGATGGATTGTTTCCAGAGTTCAATAGTTCTTGGAGTGCAGCGCGTAGCAGGGGTAATGTACGTACGTGCTTGCTACGTTCGTGGCCAAGCCACCAAGCAGCGTAGTAACGACTTGCTGGGTCATCTCTTTGCTCTAACCGCCGCAGTGCCTCAGCTTCGTCAATCGGTGCTCCCTCTACAGTCTTTTTATTCATCTTATTCATCGATATGGTACGGAAGGACTTCCTGAATAGGACCTTGTATTATTGCAGCTTGTCGAATTACGAGAGCTTCAGTGGTTTAGCTTAAGACTATGTTGGGTATATGGAGTGAAGACCTAGGAAAACTCTTCTATAGCCGGCTGGATATTTGCACAGAGTTAGCTATGCCTAAGGGCACAAGCTACACCCACTATTCGGTCAGCTTAGTCGAGATAACTCAGCTATATTGTACATATCTTAGTACATAACCGATATTTGTGGAAGGCAATAGCTACAGCTCAGCATGGTATACCTACTAATAAGTTAACCACTGTGAAATAATGGCAGAAGACATTGTTATTCCCCAAACAGCCCTTATCGTTGATGTGGAGGGCCGCTTGACCTATATGGGTCAAGATGGGCGGCGGCGGGTGATTGTTGGTGATGCCGAGCTGTTGCATCGAATCAAGAGGATTAACAAAGATGGCTAAGGCATTTAGAAATCTGGCCTTTCCTTTCTTGAGGTTATTAGTAGGAACAATTAATCCTAATCGACTAATTTCAGGTAAAGCTAAGTGAAAGTTTGGCTTGAGGCTACTGCTTATTCTGACACTAATTGTGTTAGTATACTCAATTTATTAAAGTCTTGTCATGTGTCAAAGACTCTAGCGCGTTGCCCTATCACTTTAGTAGTGAGAGCAATAGTTGCTTCGCTGCTGAGTAGATACTACTTGCCTATATAGCATCTGATCAGCCTTGAACCCACCCCAATATCCAATCGCTGGGCTTAGGATGTCTGAAGTGTTGGCTGAGACACTTACTACACAGACCAAATAGCCTCAGAACACTCATTGCTTTAAGCAGTTAGTAACCATCGCCAAGTAACATCTACGAACAGGTTACGGTTAGGGAGTTGTAGGTATGCCCTGTAACAAGCCCAGCTTAGCTCAAGTTACGAAGTGGACTAGCTACAGCTGAATAATGCTGTTCCTAGAATCAATTGGTTCCTTTAAGGAGAGTATTATGTTGCTAGATCCTCAGCCCTCATCAGAATCCCTAGCCCGCTATTTGGAGGAGCGTGGGGAGTTAGGCAAACCTTGGAACCTACAGATACTGCGCTTGAAGAAGCTCAAAGAGCAGAAAGAGACCATGGATCTTCAGGAGTACATCGCGAAGATTCAGGAAGCCCATGCTGATTTGATGCGGCTAGGGAACTTCTGGAAGGGTCGTGAAACAGAAGTCTTCAAGGGTATTTATACCCCTGCCCCAGTGGTTGAACCATTGCCTGGATCTCCAGAGGACCGTTGATCAACTTAGCTGCTAGGCAGGTCAATTCTCTGTCGCCTGAATGACTTGCTCCAGCAAAGTAAGACGTGCAGTATTAACTCCTAAGTCCGAATCACCAAGTCGGGAAGCTGATCTGGCCTGAATAAAACTGTAGTCGCTGTCTGCATAAATCTCGAGATCATCCACAAAGCCAAAAAAGGCACTGCTGACTTCTGCATGTAAGTAATCATCAGTCTTTTCGATGATAGTAGTACGTGGCATATCACGTACGAAGGAAACAAGCTTGGCATAATCCAGTCTGAGATTTCTAGTACTCCAGCTATTACGGGCACAATGGGCTGAGTCTGGGCATGGGCTGAGTTGATTATTATGGACTCCAAGGTCACTTGGTACAGGGCCCACCAGATGAAAAATTAGTAGAGTAGGAATCATCATGAAAGTAATCGAGGTCATTAGTAGAAAGCTCCCAAAGACATGAATCTAGCTATCTATGTAAGACTACCTAGAGCAATTTTCCTAAAGCTGTCCTTTGCACAAAAATCTCTAACCATGCCAAAACCTTAATCTAAGCCCACTAGGCAGATAAGCCAAAAGGGTAATCTAACCATCCTTACAGCTAACCAGCTTCAGCAATACTATAGTGAGACTAGACTCTAAAGTCAGTTGTGAATGATTCAACACCCCCTCTACTTCTAATCCATCCCATTGGGGTTGGTATATCCGGTAAATTCTGGGATCGATTCATTTCAAAATATAGAGAGATTGACTCAGATACAGTCATTATTGCCCCTGACTTACTTGGTTGCGGAAGTCAATTGAACATTTGGCAAGCTAGTAACAAACAGGATGACTCTGTACGTAAACCACTGACTCACGTGGAATGGGCCAAACAACTAATAGAAGTAATGAATGCTCGCATTAAAAAACCAGCCATTCTTGTTGCACAAGGTGCTTCATTACCCATTGCTTTAGAAATGATAAGAAGTACGCCCAACGATATTCTAGGAGTTGTTAGTTTTGGTCCACCCGCTTGGAAAGTTATGAGCGAGGAAATGAATACTTTTACCAGTCATCTACTTTGGAGATTTCTTTTTGCAAGTCCCTTAGGTCGAATACTCTATTTGTGGTTCCGCCGACGTAAATTCCTTAAATCATTTTCTATAAAAGAGCTTTTTGCTAATCCTAATGATGTCGATGATGAGTGGTTGTCAATGCTGGAAAAAGGTTCTCGAAACCAAAGTACAAGATGGGCCGTGTTTTCTTTCCTGGCTGGGTCTTGGAGAAAAGACTGGCGCCCTATTCTGACTAGTCTGAAAAAACCTACTTTAATCCTAATTGGCAGGAATGCTACAGGGATCAGTCGATCTGGACGTTTTGACAATGTCAAGGAACATATGGAGACCTACTCCAAGTTCATGCCACAAGCAGAAACGAGAATGATTGATGGACGGAATGTCCTTCCTTACGAGCAGGTTGAGGAGAGTGTTTACGCAGTGAGACAATGGTGCTTAAGTAAACTATGTTAATTAAGCGAAGTAATTGCTACACAGCTACTACTAATGTAATGAACAAAGTTATTAACTAGTACCAATATACCACGATAGCTTTAACTATAATTACCTTCTCGCTTACATAATTTTATATAGGATGAGAGCTTGAGCACTTAAGCTTGTAGTTTAGCTAGCTAAAATTGTAATGGGACAACGCTCACTCACTTTAGTGGGAAGTAGCATTAGAAATAGACTGAAGTCGTTTAAAATGTTGGCCACACTCTGGTGGATAGTCGAGTAAAGTCATTTTTACAAGACTGATCTGATGGATTATTACTCCTGAAAGAAGACTCCTGATCTGCACGCTAAGACGGTAGCCAAAGCTCCTAAAGCAGTATTAGATGAATTAGCTGCAAATGCTGATAGTTTATCTTTCCCAAGAAGCCTTAAGAGCACCGCTATATTTGTAACAAAACTAGCACAGACAACGATGGCTAAAAGACATAGATTACGTATTAAAAGCCATAACTTTACTATGATATAACTTTTAGGCCCGCTGCTCTAGTAGAGCGTTAGTAGACTTTGCCCACCGAGCTGTCAGAGAGTTGAAAGATTACAGCTCTCTAAACTTTACAAACCCTGCGGTTTTTGAGCTAAAAACTGCCTTGCTTTCTAGTCTCTATTCTAAACTTTATCCTGGCCATCCAAAATCACCAGTGAAGATAAGTCTTTAGTGTTTTACAGATAGTAAAGTTGACATTAGCATAGTAGCCTGATTACTTCTGTCTAGGTAGGCAACCTCCTCCATGCTTAAATCAGTAATTTTGCCGTTTAAATAGCTACCAAGTGAAGTTGGCACTTATTGATTAGGATCAAGTCCACACTTGTAATACTCGGTCCTTGTTTCTCAAAATCCAGATGTACATATAAAGAGAAAGCTAGTAATTTTCGATGAAAGGCCTAAGAACTCTACATATAAAATACATCACTAGCGATTACTATGAAGGGTTTCAAAGTTAGGAGTCTATAATGAATTTCAAAGCATTACAGATAGGGTAACTTATCAAAAGTCAAATGTTAACGGATGGATTTTGTCAACTAGCTAACATTATGTGTAAGTCTGTCTACCAAAATTAGCAAAGTATGAGGAAATCATTCGGGCCGGGAATTTTACTGGCTGCTGCTGCTATAGGTGGCTCCCACCTTGTTGCTTCAACTCGGGCAGGTGCAATCTACGGACTGGGACTTGTTGGGATAATACTGCTAGCAAATTTGCTCAAATATCCTTTCCTCCTTATTGGCACTAGCTTTACTGCGGCTACAAGCCTAAGTCTCTTAGAAGGCTACAAGCGGCAGAACCCAATCTACCTAACACTATTTCTATTAATTACTTTTACAACGGGAGTAACTAATATTGCCGCAGTGACATCTTTAGCTGGCAGCCTAGCAACAACTTTAATTCCAGCTAATTCAACTCTACTAACTCTAGCTCTTTTAGGCTTTTGCCTAACTATACTTCTGTTTGGTGGTTATCGTAGTCTTAACAAGACTAGTAAAAACATTACTTACTTGCTGATTGTCTTAACTGTTCTAGCTACAGCTACTGTTCTTTTAAAAGGACCTGCAGCAGCAGATGTTAATTTCTTTCAACCAACACCCTGGACGTTAGAAGCACTTCCCTTCCTAGTTGCTCTTGTAGGGTGGATGCCTTGTCCACTTGATCTTGCAGCCTGGTCTTCACTCTGGATCTTTGCTCAAGAAAAAGACTTAGGCCACCATATTCTGTGTGAAGAAATTGAAGAGGATTTTAATCTTGGTTATCTGGTGACTGTTACTTTAGCAATTTTGTTCCTTATACTTGGTGCTTGGACCATGCATGGTACCGGTGAGGAGTTTTCGTCTCAAGGGAATGCTTTTGCTAATCAGCTAGTTCAGCTCTATACCCGCAATATTGGAGTTTGGGCACGCCCTCTGATTGCAATCGCAGCATTCATCACAATGGCTAGCACCACGATCACTTGCCTAGATGGTTATCCTCGTTCAACTTCAGTAGGAATTAGTTTACTACATAGTATTCAAGGACTTGACACTCAAAACCGGCAAGCCTACCAGAGATGGTTAGTCTTATATGCTGCTCTTTCGGCAATTATTATCGTTATGTGGCCTGGGTCTATGGCACTTTTGCTAGATATTGCAATGATTGTTTCTTTCATAACAACTCCAGCTATTGCTTGGATGAACTTTACTGTTATGCAGGGTTATCAGGTTAAGCCTGAGTCTCGCTTTAGGGGCCCAATGGTTTTGCTGTGCCGAGTCGGAATTTTGATGCTGTCATGTTTTAGTCTTCTATTCGTTTATGGCCAGCTGATAGGGTAGCCACTTGCTTATATTGAGCTTATGATATGTGAGCTTTATACTCTAGGCAGTCTTACTAATTGGAGAAGAATCTTAGGGAGATAGACGAATTTGACCGCTATTTCTACTTGTCTATTGATGAACATAGTTTCTTCCTTTTTCTTGTGTTATGTTTGTGCTAGCTCCTGTAACCAGTCAAAACTATAGGTGAATAGAAATCTGGGCATTAAAGCCCAGCTAGTTCCACTATTTTCAACTACACACCTCTACAAATCGCCACTCTATGGTTTTACTTATTACTACTAGATAAGGACTATGCCTACCTCACTATCGGGATCTAGATCTCTAGAATATAAGCTATAGTTCAGGTTTGGCTGGCATTGATAGCAGAAGAATTCTTAAAGGTTTAGTAAGGACTAATATTATACTCTCTACCACTTCAAGATGTTAGCGGGCTGGCGAAGATGTAGCTGAACTTTTGGTCAGTGTGCTAATCATAAGTAAAAGACACTAGTTACTTTATGTCCAAAAGCATCTACTAAATTTATAGGTCAACAGCCTCATGGCGCCTAACTACTGGCTTATTAGGCCATCATCTAAGTTAGTAGTTTTAGCTTTGGGTCACTCACTATTGCTGGTGTTCTCTTCACCCTTAATAAAGGTGCCAAGGCTGTATTTTGAGAAATTTAGTCTCAGGACCAAACACTTATACTTATGACTATAATATAGTAGACTGGTTTGTAAAGTGTGACATGCGCCAGGCACTTGAATAGGCCAAGGTTTGAAGGTGTAACTGAGAGTCTCAGAAAGTTGGTGTTTCCCATAGATCTACCCATGAGGGCTACTTATCAGGTTAGCCACAAGAGTACTCAGCTTACTGCCGCATCTAGCTAGAATGCTGAATGCCAAATACAACGTAGCCAGCTGTATTAGGTAACAATGGCTACGCTAGTATGGCACTAATTATCTCTTAATTTATTCGCTTCCTGTGGCTGGCCTCAGTTTGGAGCAGACAGTTTTGATTAGAACGTTGGAATCCTTTCTCAAATCTGCAACATTATCATGTATGAACCTCAGGTCTGGCTACCGATGGTGCTTGAGCTACTTTGCTCACCCATGGGTACACTGCTCTTCATTCCGCTTTATGCACTCTGGGTGATGCTCCTGTTACCAGGGATCTGGGTTTCAATGCTGGCAGGTTTGCTCTATGGAACTTGGTGGGGTAGCTGTCTGGTTTTTGTCGGAGCTTGCCTGGGTGCCGAGTTGGTGTTCATAATAAGCCGTAGAGGTCTTCGTGACTGGTCCCGCCAGCGTTTGGCCAAATTCCCTCAACTGCTAGCTATCGAGCAGGCAGTGAGCCAAGAGGGTCTAAAGCTTATTGTTCTCACGCGTTTGTCACCTGCTTTTCCCTTTTCGCTTTTGAATCTTGCCTACGGACTCAGCGGTGTGTCTTTCCGTGACTACACAGTTGGGTTGATAGGGGTTCTACCTGGCACCCTGCTCTTCTGTGCGTTGGGAGCCCTGGCAGGAGATATATCGAGCTTCGCTGATGTACTGGCTGGTAAAATAGACCCATTTAACTGGTTGTTTCGGTTAGTGGGTGTGATGGCCACCGTAGGAGTAATCTGGCTGATAAGAGGAGCGGTGAAGCGTGTCATTCAGAATACAGATCCTTCACCATGAATTGGCTCAAGAAAGCGCTAGTTACAAGGTACATTGATCTGCATAGAGCAGACCAAACACGGCTGCATGAAAAGTTTCTACTACTTATAACGGCTTACTGGCTTAACATAGTTGTATTCTATTATTGAAAATATATTTGTATCTGACCAGTGATCAACAAAGAAAGCATTTCTAATCCTCTACATCCCTGTAATACTCTAAACGAATAGGTTTAGTTAATCACTAATAATAAATGACTAATTTGCCTGGGATACTTGCCGATGTAAGAAGGTTTTGTCCGAAATCTGCCTAGTTCTGGGAGACTGTGCATACTCTTGTATTCTATAGTTTTTTGCGGCAAAGTATTGCTTTTAAGGGAAATACTAAGTAAATTTAGCATTAGTCAAAGAAATGAGCAGCTCGATTTATTCACCAGGGCTAATGTAGCAGTGCCCATAACGTACAGAAAAGGACTACCGTCCCTGCTCACCTAGTGTCGCTTATTATTTAAAGAGCCGATTTTTACAGAGAACAACCATTATGTAACAGTTAGTAGACTTTGGTAGCACTTAGCCAGAGGCGTATCTGCTGATACATATGCACAAGTTAAACTACTTGTGCATATGCTCTCTATATAGATCTAGAGATACTAGCCAAGCTCCAAGCAAGCAAGACCAAAAATATCAGCGTCATGACGATTGGCAATTTTCCCCCGATACATTCGCGTAGTCGAAGAAATCTCTTTAAACCCACAGCTTTTAAGCAAAGCAGTGGCACTTCGATTATGGCCAGGAGAATCAATCAAGATCACACCATGGTAGCTAGAAAAAATAGAGTTGAGCAGCAATAAAGCAACTCGTTGATCTTGGGCCAATAGTGGGCCTATTCGCCAACCCTCACCAATAAGTAACAAGCAGGGGCGAATACGGAGATAGCCATGGCAGCTGCCAGCTGTATCAACAGCTGAAAACACATCTCCAGCGGGATGGTTCAACCATTGAGAAAGAAAATGAGGGCGAGGACTAATCTCGTGAACCACATCATATTTCTGAATCGCATCGACAGAGATATTGAGAGAGGAGACAACTTCCAAGTCATAAGAGGACTCAGGTATTTTACGTGAGCATCCTGGCAACAGATTAAGTAATTGCCATCGAGTTGTAATTGAGTCTTCTTGAAAACCCCATTTCTTGTATTGACCTACTAAGCTGGGCGCAGCCTCTAGCCCAATACATTTAACATTGTCTAAGTGACTTAACGCACGCTCCCAAAGTTGAGTTCCATATCCTTTTCCTCGATAAGGTCTGTCAACGACATACAGTCCGATAAATCCATAATCTAGGTTATACTTAATCCCAGCTATACAACCTATGGAGTTAGAGCCAAGGCGAGAAATCCAGACACCCTGTAGATCAGTGTTGGCGTAAATGTTAACATCACCGACACCAGGAGCAAAACCCTCGTTGCGTGCCAAGTTGATGACGAAAGGAATGTCTTTCGCCTGAATGAGCTGAATCTCGCAAAGCATGTGTTTCATCATTACAAAGACTAGCTACTGGCTTATTCCCTCAGGACATTAGTTATACAATACTTTAAGCTATCGATAGATTGGAGATGAGCACTTTAAGTACAACAGTAATCCTCAGCAACCCTATTGAGCCTACCAGATCCAGAGGTATGGCTCCTATCTATGTTTTCGCTGCTGGCCAAGACATAGTACTCGATAGTATCTAAGTACCTAATTTATTAGAACATGGTTAGTAAAAAATGCGCTTTCCAGATATAAAGATTATGTTGCCAGCAACTGTAAGTAAGATTTTAGCGTCGATAGGTCGCTGTGCTTACAAGGTGAAAGCTATGGTAAGTTATCATCTCTTTAGGAAGAACTATTGCTTCATTTCTACTTCGGCTAAAGTGACATATTTCCAGTATTAGCTGGCAGTTCCACACAGTGTGTCGAGAGTATTACTTATTTCCATAAAATAAAAATTAAGCCTAGAATAAACCACAGGCAAAAAACAAATTTAAATATATGTAGCTCGATAACTAAGCTCGCAGGGCTACTCCTCAGCACAAAAGCAGGATTGGGTGTTGAGTAAGTTAGCCTCAGCTGAAACCCACAAATCTTTTGCCCTGAGTTTATCCATCACTCAGGGAGAATTTTGTTATTTTAAAGTCAATTTGAATGAGCCGCTTAATTACCTAGCTGGTTAATTAAGCGGCTCATTAGCCATTAGTGGCGTCTCGACATTCTATGTCATAGTTGAATTAAGATACAAACTTTCGATAGAGCCAGCGTACAAAAGGACCAAGAATTGGGACTGGTTTGAAGGTAGGACCTATAAAATCAAAGTAATCTTGGTGTTCTATGATCCGACCATCTGTACCAAAGCTGAGTCGAGTGGTGCCTAGATAGACGAACTCGATACCTTTAATCTTCAACCCCATCTCCCACTCCACGAAAGCTATGCTACCCTGAACAACAATTTGTCCAGCTTTGAGAAAGATATCATCGCAGCGGCGAATTAGGCCCTCTTGGGCCTTGATATAGGACTCAATACCATGCTTCTCTTGAGTCGGGTCAGTAAAATGTACATTGTCGCTATAAACTGCACGCCACTGCTCTGCCGGTGGACTCTCCTGGCTATAAGCCTTGGTAAATAGAGTCCGCAACTTTGATTCGTCTAGAGGAGGGACCAACACTTCTATAAAGACAGACATTATAATCACGCCATGATCGTCGCTCCAGCTGTATCCGGAAGAGAACGCTTCAAATCCTACCTGCGAAAAGTGGGTAGTGGTAATCGCACTAGCAAAGGAATGAGTCGTGAAGAAGCTGCCAATGCCCTGGAACTCATTCTTTATGAAGAGCCTACCCCAGCTCAGATCGGTGCTTTCCTGATTGCCCACCGCATTCGCCGACCCGAGCCCCAGGAACTTGCAGGGATGCTCGATACCTACCGATATCTCGGTCCAGCTCTGACATCAGAACCCAACTCAAGAATACCAGTCTGCTTTTGTATGCCCTTCGATGGGCGCACGCGCACAGCACCAATCTATCCACTCACTTGTTTATTGCTGCTTGCTTGTGGCCAGCCGGTGGTGCTGCAAGGTGGGAGTCGTATGCCGGTGAAATATGGTGTTACGGCAATCGAGCTGTTCCGCAGTCTTGGGTTGGAGTTAAGCGGACTTTCCCTAGAAGTTGTACAGCTAGGGCTTGAAAAGAAAAGTTTTGCTTTAGTCCACCAGCCAGATCATTTTCCTCTAGCCGAAACTCTAATTAGTTACAGAAATGAGCTAGGCAAGCGTCCACCGGTGGCAAGCCTGGAACTCTTGTGGAGCCCTCATCAAGGACAACATTTATTAGTTAGCGGTTTCGTTCACCCAAGTACAGAAGACCGTGCTTGGGAAGCACTAAGACTAGCTGGTGAAACTAACCTGTTTACTGTCAAGGGCTTAGAAGGTAGTACGGATCTTCCAATTAGTCGCACCTGTATCACAGCACACTTAGTCAACAATAATCTAGAGCGACTTGTCCTTCGCCCACACGATTACAACTGCCGTGGTGAGGACCTGAAATGGGAAAATCTTAATACTTGGGCAATCCAGGCTAAGAAAGCCCTGAGTAACAGTGGACCATTGCGCAAAGCCTTACTGTGGAATGCTGGTGTTTATATCTGGTTCAGTGGATATGCCAAATCACTCAAGACAGGGATTGAATTAGCTGAAGAGATACTGATAAGTGGCCAAGCCTTGGCACAACTTTATCAACTCATCTCCTGGTATAGTAAACCAACAACTCAGCATTGCTCAGGCTAGAGTAAATAGCCTTGATTCCTTGCAGTGGAATTACTGAGAGGTATTCTAGAGTTAAGTTTATCAGCTGCAGACTCAAGCATTTATAATGAGCAGACCCGCTAGTATAAGAAATCTTACTTAAGCTAGCCAGCATACCTAAATTATATGATTAGAGAACCGTAACCCCACCCCAACTTAGCTAAAATGAGTCTTAAGTTGCTGTGAAAGTTGGGTAAGTGAGCTCTCAAAGATCTCAGTTCATGTAGCTTGATAATATGCAGGTACCTGCTAATAAATTTTGTAGCTGTTGCGACATAGAGAAGACGTAGCAGATGCTGCAATCAAGTCGCGGCTTGTGTTAGCGCCACAGGGTAAATCCTGAGCTTGCGCTCTCCGAAGCTAGAGCTTCTCTACACTCATTCCTGAGATCTCATGCTTAGCAAACTTTGGTCACTCCAGGGAAGATATAAGACACTTCATCTAACCTGGTTTGCCTTTTTTCTAACATTTGTTGTCTGGTTCAACTTAGCCCCTCTGGCTACTACTATTCAGGCTGATCTAGGCTTAACCACTAGTCAGATTCAGACTCTAGCTATTTGTAACGTGGCGTTAACAGTTCCAGCCCGCGTAGTAATTGGTATGTTGTTGGACAAATTCGGTCCACGACTAACTTATTCTAGTCTATTACTTTTTTCATGTGTTCCTTGTCTACTATTTGCAGCGGCCCAGAACTTTGACCAGCTAGTAGCAGCCCGCCTACTGTTATCTATAGTTGGTGCTGGCTTCGTAATTGGCATTCGCATGGTAGCCGAGTGGTTTCCACCTAAAGAGATTGGATTAGCAGAAGGTATTTACGGAGGCTGGGGTAATTTTGGCTCCGCTTTTTCTGCTCTTACACTAGTTGGCCTTGCTAGTTGGCTTAGCTTCTTTGGTGGCCTCGAACTACCTAACAGTGTTGTCCTAAACTGGCGCGGTGCCGTTGCTCTCACTGGTATTATCTCCGCTGTTTACAGTATTATCTATTTCTTACAATCCTCTGATAGCTCTCCAGGTAAGGTCTACCAGCGTCCTGCTAAAACAGCAGGCCTAGAAGTTACATCTAGGCGAGATTTTTGGGGGTTAATAGTTATGAATATACCCTTTACTGCTGTGCTTTGTTTACTTTGCTGGCGTTTACAAAAAGTCGGTTTCCTTAATGCCAGAGCCTATCCACTAGCTTTACTAGCTGCATTAATCTATTTTGTTGTACAGACAATAGGAGTGATTCGTACCAACCGCGATCTGATCATCGGCACAAAGATTTATCCAAAGGAGGATCGTTATGAGTTTTCCCAGGTGGCTATCCTCGAACTTACATATATAATCAACTTTGGATCTGAATTAGCTGTTATTTCAATGCTGCCTGCTTTTTTCGAGGTTACCTTTGACCTGTCTAAAGCAATGGCAGGAGCACTAGCCTCTTGTTTTGCTTTCGTAAATTTGGTTGCTCGCCCAGCTGGTGGTATATTTTCTGACAAGCTCGGCAGCCGCAAGAACGTCATGGTTCTGCTATCCATGGGCCTTGGCTTTGGCTATCTGATGATGAGTTTAATCAAGTCAGGTACCTTTACAGGTCTAGCTGGTATTCTTGTAGCTCTATCTTTTACCATGTTTACCTCCTTCTTCGTACAAGCAGGTGAAGGTGCTACTTTTGCACTGGTTCCACTTATCAAGCGTAATGTTACTGGCCAAATTGCTGGGTTGGTGGGTGCTTATGGTAACGTTGGGGCTGTTACCTATCTAACTATCCTTAGCCTATTGCCCAGCTGGATAGGTGGTGGAACCAACCCATCACCAGAAGTGATTCAAGTCTCCAGTAGTATTTTCTTTCAGGTGCTAGGTATAACTGGCTTGATTGTTGCTTTTCTGTGTCTTTTCTTCCTTAAGGAACCGAAGAACTCCTTTGACGAGTTATATGATGGGGAGGTTACAGTATTGGCCGGGGTGAATCACTGAAAAAACTGTCTATAAGTTTTCATGAGAAAACTAGATCAATAAGCTTATCGCTAAAGCTACAAACCTATTCTTCCTCAATACTATACACAATGACAATAGTCTCTGGAAGTGTGCGTAGTCAGTGCCCATACTGTGGGGTGGGGTGTGGTCTTGAAATGTTACCACCAACACAGTTAGGAAAACCCACCCGTCTTGATGCTGATGGTAATCCGATGTGGACGGCTCGTGGAGATCGAAGTCATCCTTCTAGTCTCGGGCAACTTTGCATCAAAGGTGCCAGTGTAGGTGAAGCATTAAGTTGTGGTCGACTATACCAGCCAATGTACAGACCAAGCCTAGATGTAGATTTCCAACCAGTTAGCTGGGATACAGCTCTAAACCGAATCACAGATCAGATCTGTAGCAGTCTGCAGACTAAAGGGCCAAGCGCTATCGCTATGTATGGCTCAGGGCAGTTTCATACTGAAGACTATTACTTAGCCCAGAAGTTATTTAAGGGTGCCCTTGGCACCAATAACTTTGATGCTAATTCACGGCTATGTATGAGCTCAGCTGTGGCTGGCTACATACGTAGTCTTGGTTCTGACGGTCCTCCTTGCTGTTATGAAGATCTTGACCATTGCACAGTAGCTTTTCTGATTGGTACTAATACTGCTGAGTGTCATCCGGTGCTATTTCAACGATTAATTAGACGCAAGAAGAAAGATCCTAGTAGTCTTGTCCTCATTGTGATAGATCCACGTCAGACTGATACTGCTAAGAATGCAGACATCCATCTGCAGATTGCTCCAGGCACCGATCTAGCTTTACTGCATGGTATTGCTCACCTTGTCCTGCGCAGCAATAGGCAAGACCAGGCCTTTATCAACAAGGCTACTGAGAACTACGATGCTTTCTCCAAAGAAGTAAATAGATGGACACCTGGTTTAGTAGCTAAATTCTGCCGCATCTCTGAGAAACAGCTACAAGATGTAGCCCAATTGTGGTGTTGCGACCAAAATATCCTCAGCCTCTGGTCAATGGGTATAAACCAAAGACGAGAGGGCACAGCTATTGTATGTGGAGTGATAAACTTGCATCTACTTACCGGCCAGATCGGCAAGGAAGGAGCTGGGCCATTCTCTCTCACAGGTCAGCCGAATGCCATGGGTGGCAGAGAGGCTGGTGGATTAGCCCAATTACTGCCTGGGTATCGTCTTACTACCAATAGTCAGCACCGTGCTGATTTAGAGGAGGCTTGGAATTTCCCTGCTGGAAGCATAGCAGCTGAACCAGGCCTAGTCGCCTATCAGCAGATAGAAGCAATGGCCAAGGGCGAAATTGATCTCTGGTGGGTAGCAGCTACTAATCCACTCGTAAGTATGCCCAACTTAAAGCAGGTGAAAGCAGCCGCACAGCGCTGCCCATTTGTGGTGGTTAGTGAGGTTTACGCTGGCTCAGAGACTGCCTTTTATTCCCACCTTCTACTTCCTGCTTGTCAGTGGAGTGAAAAAGCTGGGGTAATGACTAATTCTGAGCGGCGAGTCACCTACTGTCCTGCTTACCGGCCCCGCCATGGTCAAAGCATGCCGGATTGGCAGATATTCGCTGAGGTAGGGCGACGCCTGGGATTTGAGGAGCAGTTTGCATTTGACTCTGCTGCTGAGGTATATACCGAGTTTACATCTATTACCAAAGGCCGTATCTGTGATGTGTCGGGCTTAAGCCACGAATTACTTAAGCAAAATGGCCCTCAGCAATGGCCTTTTCCAAGTGGCAGTCAGCCGACAAAAGATGCGAAAAGGCTCTACAGCGATCACCACTTTCCCACCGAAAGCGGCTTAGCCCACTTTACTGCTGACCAACCACTTGGTATCGCAGAAGCACCTTGCAATGATTATCCTCTGGTGCTTACCGTGGGCCGGTATTTAGGCCAGTGGCACACGATGACGCGCACCGGAAAGGTGAGGCGTCTACAACTCATGCATCCTGAGCCATTACTAGAGATAAATCCCACTGACGCCCAAAAATTTAAGTTATGCGACAAGGAAGTAGCTGTAGTTAGTTCACGTCGTAGCTACCTTACTGTCCGTGTAAAAGTGACAGATCGAATTCTTATAGGCACAGTATTTCTACCAATGCACTGGGGCTTTACTCAGGAGCATGCTTGTGAAGTGAATATGCTCATTTATGGTCAAGTCTGCCCGATATCCAAACAGCCTGAGCTGAAAGCATGCGCTGTAATGGCAGCACCAGCTACACCCAAGCTACCAGTACCTACAGTAAAACAAGAACAGACCATGGCTATTAATTCAAGCTCTCTCACATCTACCAGATCATACCTAGATGGTAGAAAGCTAAACAAGATTGAGCAAGACAAAGCCAATAAGGATGGCCTTCTAGTGGGCAGCGAGATTGAAAGATTTGCCCAGTTAGGCTGGGAACAAATGAATAAGACTGACCTGGAACTTCGACTCAAGTGGTACGGAATATTCTGGAGGCCTAAAACACCGGGAAAATTTATGCTTCGCTTACGAATCCCTAATGGTATTCTTTCCGAGTACCAGCTGCGTATAGTTGCATCTATCGTCGGGCGTTATGGTGATGCTAGCAGCTGTGACATCACAACCCGGCAAAATCTACAGCTACGCGGCATACTTATTGGTGACCTGCCAGAAATTTTGAGACGCCTCAAGAAAGCTGGCCTCAGTAGCATACAGTCAGGATTTGACAACCCTCGCAACATAACTGGCAATCCTCTAGCTGGTATTGACCCGCTAGAAATAGTCGACACACGTCCCTATACTACAGAGTTACAAAATTTTCTGACTAATAACTGCGAAGGTAACCCAGAGTTCTCTAATCTACCACGCAAGTGGAATGCTGCTGTAGCAGGGGCGAAAGATAATTTCTTACTGCACAATGATATTATCTTCCATCCCGTAGAAAATGATGGTGTGATGGGATTTGGTGTATGGATAGCTGGCATACTCTCCTCTCAGATGAATGCATATGCAGTGCCATTAAATGTTTGGGTAAAGACAGATCAAATTTGTATGATTACTGATGCTGTAATTAAAATCTGGCGTGACAACGGCGAACGCAATAAGCGAAATAGGGGACGATTCCGCTTCTATCTTGAGGAGGTGGGACTAGATGCATTTCGCTCTATGGTTGAAGAGTTCCTTGGGCAACAACTAACACCAGACCCAGGTTCTGTCTTTAACGACACCCCTAGATCACATCTAGGAATTCATCCACAGAAACAAAAAGGATTCTATTTTGCCGGACTTCATGTCCCAGTAGGCCGCCTTACAGCTGAAGATCTACAAGATCTGGCTACTGCCAGTTTAGATTATGGCAGTGGCGAAGTACGCCTTACAGAAGACCAAAATGTAATCATTGTTGGTCTTTCAGAAGATAAGCTGAGCTCTTTTAGAAATGATTTTCTTCTGCAGCGTTTTCCTCTAGAACCTAGGTCTATTACTGCTGGTACTGTCTCATGTACTGGTAATACCTATTGTAGCTTCGCTCTTGCCAACACTAAAGAACAAGCAGTTAAAACCTCAAAAAAGCTAGATTCGGAACTAGATCTTCCAGAAGAGGTTAAGATTCACTGGACTGGCTGTCCAAATAGCTGTGGTCAGGCTTATATGGGAGCGATAGGTTTGACTGGCACTAAGGTCAGAAATAGCAAAGGTGTGATAGATGACGGATACACAATAACTGTCGGCGGGTCCCAGGGAGCCAATCCGAAAATTGGTGAGGTTTATAAAAAATCCGTACCGGCCGAAGAAATCGGTGACTCGCTTCGTAAGCTCTTAATAGATAAGTTTGGTGCTGTCCCAACTCAACATGAGGTACCTGATAGTTAAGCCCAATCCTTTATTTAGGCCTATCACCTTGCTATTACCGACTTAAGATTTTGGTAAAGTATCTGCGACTCCTACTAAAGTGGAAGATACACTCTTAGCTATTGGACTTAGTGTTTTGATGACTAAGAGCGAAGCAGAACTTTGGGAAGCTTTATCTCAATCTCGTAAAGTCCGCCTAGAGCCATCTTGGCTCGGAGAAACCTACTCAGTTAGCCTTCCTTACGAGATCCGTAAAGTCCTCTGTGAAAGGCTTGGTATCTTAGCGGATAAGGGCTGGCCCATCATTAAGCAGTTGGTTAATGACTATGGAGCACAGCCCGAGCTTATTTATGCTGCTGGACTCTGCCACCAGTCAGCAGCGCGCAAATGGTTACTTAAACAACTTCAAAAGGCGGATTTGGAAGCTAACTTAGCTCTCCTAAAAGCGCTTGAATGCTGGGGAGCAGAGGTTCCTTGTAGTGTGATTAAGCAAAGCCTCAAATCACCTAGTCAAGCACACCGAATAGCTGGTCTGAATCTATTGATGTTCAAAGCGCATCAACTAGATGATGAAACTCTACTGCAACTATGTGAAGTCGCTCTAGTCGACTGGCGGGACCCAGTGGTGATTGCCGCAGTGCGCATCCTGCAACGTCGTGGTAGTCCTGCTATCTGCAAACGTCTCACCAATTTATGCTACCAGAGCTGTGGCTTAGTTGCAAGGACAGTGCTGCTCGCTCTTGGGTATATTAATAGCCCGAGTAGCAGACAGCAGCTCCTTAAACTTAGTGAGACATTGAGTGATGATAAGCTAAGTAGCGAAGCAAGAAAACAGCTGAGACAGCAATTCTAAGTTTTACCTAAGAAGTAATATCTCACTAGTTACTAGTGCCATTTACTTAATTTAATACTAGATTACTGGTCTAGGTCATTGTTAGATTAACGTCGAGTCAATTAGCGACATCAAGGCGGCCAGCCTGAGCAGGCGTCGCCACCTCAACAACAAGGAGAGGGTGGAGTTAAAGCACCATTAAGTTGCCAAAAGCTGGGATCTGGGCAAAGATAAGCCAACTACGGAGCTATTGAGAGCACATCAGTATGCTCTGCCAAAACCTCAGTTTTGGCTGGCTCTTGAATCCCTAGAGGCACATCAGCAGGTGGTTTGTTCACAATGCCCGTTGCTGTCGGCAGCTACTAGCTCAAATGGATGTGCTTGGCTGCCAGATCTAGCCCGCAAGCCCCACTTATGGTAAGCAGCTGGGAAGGCCTATTCTGACTAGACCGGATGCAAATCCCATTCACCACCGATAACCTTCTTTCCAACATTGCTATTCAGAGCTATGGCCAGTGTACATTTGCACGCATACACACAGATCAATCACTATTAATTAATCTCTCCTGGACAGGTGGAATCAAGGCCTGCACCTGCAGAAATGCTGCTTCACGCAGGCGGCGACCGCTTGCATGTCCGGTGTACATGGCACTTCCCGAATGGCTGATTAGGGCAGCCTGACAGCAGCGCTGTGCCAGATCCAGCGCTGCTGCGCGCAGTCTATGGTGTTGTGCATTAGAGAGTTCATCTGGCCTGTCGACCGCGGCGTAACAGCGGTAACGCAGTTCTCGGGCTTCAGCCAGTAGTCGCTGGAAACCGTTGAGCCAGCTGCTAGCAGCATATCGCTCACATTGCTGTCGCAAGTCCCCGAGGGCAGCCCGAGCAAGTCCAAAGGCGGCTGGATTAGCAAATCTTGTGCGAGCCTTGTCGCGGCTACACCAGGTTTCGAAAGGCATGCTGCTAAGCACAGCATCATCGTCAATCTGGTGACGATTGAACTTCAGAGGCCGGCTCCAGGTGCCCCCCATAACCATTAACTCTAGAGGGGGAAAAAGTTGCAGAGGCTTGGGCAATTGTTCTTGTGTCTTCCGCTCCAACATCAGGGCCAGCACCGGTGCGTCCTTCTCATGTCCCGCCCGCATCTGCACCGCCACCACATCTGCTAGGTCCCAGCCTGTGATCCAGTCTAGCCGCCCATTAAGCTCCCAGCCATGAGGCACCGGACAAGCAATTGGATTCGCTGGGCCGTGTCGGCGCAGATGCGCGAATGCGGTGGCACCCACCGCTTTGCCGTTAGCTAGGGACTCTAACCACCGATCCCTCAAAATGTTGTTGGAGGAGCTTTGCAGAAGTCGGAGGGGCGATTGGTGTTGTGACCAGCAGAACCAGACAGACACATCCGCCATAGCAAGTCGCTCGGCACGCTCACGTTGTAGTGGTACTGCGGGTGCAGTTCCAAGCCAACCAATGGCAGCTAGCCGGTCCATCACTGCACGCGGCAAACCATGCTTCTCATGGTTTGCCGCGTTGGTCGTCAGGTTCATCAGCAATGCTTCGGCTGCCGCATCAATATGGATGCTCACCTCGGCAGGTCCCATGGGATCGACCATCTTCATTGGCTCAACAGCCACTGTCGAAGATCCATCAGCCGATGAAATTAACCACTCAATACCCGTAGCTATGTCGTGCTGATCGCCAGAGCAAGTTTTTAATTTTCTCATCATTTCTCTACCTGACAACATTGTGTGTAAGAGAAAGCTAGGCTATATGGGTGTAAGGATGTTAGAAGCCGGCAGTAACAACCTTGCAAGAATTTAGTTCAAGCCTAGGGCTTGAGGAGTCGACACTGGGCTGTAGGACAAGCATGTCGCCATGACTTGGCAGGCAATGAAACCTCCACTGAAAAAGCCAAAATGTGGCGGCTCAGCGTCTATAGGTATCTTCAATAATGTTGCACTAAGCCCACACCCTGAACTTATGTACGATGCTTAGACTCGGCATTGTCATCTAATGTGTTCGCAGAAGTTATTCGCCTCAGCAACCGAAAAAGCAGGAGCAAATTGATGAATCGGGACCAAGCCCTTCAGCACATTGAGCAGCTTTCCAAACAAGGAAAACTAGAAGATGCCACCTATTGCTTTGCCCTGGATGCCATTGGCTATATCTGTGGACAATTTAGTTCCAATTCTAGTGAAGAGTTACAGCACTGTCAAACTCCCGAGAAGCTTGCTCACTGGCGACGCATAGACATGTTTCACTGGAAAGAAACACTCGATGAGGATAAGTCTCTGAACGGTTTGAAGTTGGGCCTGGTAGAGCCTATGGGTACATCGAGCAGATGCTAAGCTGCATAGATCATGACTTCGTCCTCGACTTTATTGGACAGGTTCAGGTAGCGTGAACCTGATACTTTTTGCCCCCTAGGGAAGCTGCCTGGCCTACATCAATACCTAGAGCTACGAAGCAAGTGCGCTGATCCATTCCTGAGAAGTTACTATGGCTAGGTCAGATAGTCACCTTCATCAAAGTGACTAATTACTATAGATTCATCCTCTCCAGCTGGTCTTGCAGAAAACGCCTGATACCTCTCCTGTCTTGCTGGTAGCCACTCTAGATCTAGACACTAGCCAACTGGGCAACCGGCCACAGAGTTACTCCAGTCCCCTAAGCAGTTCATAAAGGCATCACACTCATCAATCGGTATTCTTATCCACAGGCTTCCGTCATTGTTCTGCAGGGAGAGTAGCTTGGTTGATGATGGCTGGAAGACTAACTGCAATTACTGCGATCTCCAGGTCACTTGACCTTCTTAAAGACGGTGCTCACTTCACGCAATGCTTCTTGCTACCTGGCGGTATACACTGTACTGAAGCCTTATCGGTTAATCATGGCTTTTACAGTCAGCAGCTAGGATTCCAGATCTTTTTCTCTCACAGGAAAAATATGCTGTTCCTGTTACTAGCCGTGCATCTTCAAGCGGTGCTTGTGGCGCTTGTAATTGCTTCACGTTGCAAACTCCCAATCTTGTCAGCTGGATTTATCTGTTTCGCCCTGGCATCTCTGTTCGAGATAATTGATCACACTCAGACTGATTGGATCTATGTGAATCGTATCAGCCTCAGCAATGGTTTATTCTACGGAGCACTGGCGGCTGGCCTTGCATTGCTTACTGCAGCTGTGAGCGTTTCCCGCCTCTGGCGAGCAACCCTTTTGTTGCTTACCCTAATGACAGAGCTTGCATATGCACTTGCCGGTAAAGGTGTGACCATCGCATTGCAGTCAGTATTGCTAGTGCTGTTTCTGCGTCAGTGGTGGTATCACTTCCGTGATCCGTATCTCTGGTGGTATTCTCTTTTCGGTATTTGTCTGGTGACTGCCTTCGGGACCTTACTCAGCATCAGCGGGGATCAATTCTGGCATCTGTTTATTGGACCCTGTGGCTCCGTCAGTCTTCTCTTACTGCTCTGGGTACTGCAAAGAGCAAAGTTGGCATAAACAATGAAATTCCTCCCTCATATTATCGCTATAGACAGCTACGGACACTCAAATAGCTAAAGCCATTGTAAAGTATTCGCCGACAAGGTGTCTAGAGGAACCTGTAGACAAATCCAAAATAGATTTAGGTTTACAATGGCTTTAGCTATTTGAGTGTCCGTAGCTGTCTATAGCGATAATATGAGGGAGGGTGAGTAAGATGGTTGCTTGCCGGCAAGCACCACTAGCGGTAGACATGAGGCAGCTCCTGCTGTTGTTGCTCGTTGGCCTGTTGCTCTTCTTGCTCTTAAGGAGAGGCACAGCATCCAGATATGAAGCACTAAATCCGCCAGGTGCTCTGAACTAGCATCTGGTAGCCACAACCATGATAAAAATCACGAGAGCTAATGCACTACCTGCAGGTTTTATGTCGTCCTGTTTCTAAACATATTAGCCGTACCTTTAGGAAGAGTTTCGATCCGTGGGCAAAAGTTGCTGAGCACATACTTCGCTTCAGTGATTCTATTATACAAGTTACCGTATTCATTAATTTCCTTGATATACTTTTTAACTCTAGCAAAGTATCCGATAGACCTACGCCTAGACGGAGTAAGTGATTTATTCCGGTCGATATAAGCGTGGTACTGCCCAACCATATCATAGTGCTTCCCAAGGTATTTGCCGGCTTCTTCGGCCGACATCCAGCTCCGGAAATTTCCACGCCAATCTACTGTGCGATCAATACAATCGGTTCTAGCAGAGCGCTTTCTAGATGTTTCGTCTTCTTTGTACGCAGATATATATCCAATATATCGACCATAGTTCTCACGCACCTCCAAGTCGACAATATCTTTGATGCGCGAACGAATAGCCGCTACTTCACTCTCTCTGCGCTTGCGTGCCTCAGCTGCTGCTGCCGCATCAACGGGCTTGGCAATGTTATCACCGCTATCGCCTTTAGCCTTACTGCTTGCAGCAGTAGCTTTAGCGACTTTTGTACTCAGTTCAGAGAGCAGGTTGGGTGCTGAGCTAGCAGAGCAGCAACACCAAAGGTGGTCAGACTAACCACGGCCGTTCGTAGCAACTGGTCACTTAATTAGCTGTTCAGCTCAGCTTTGGCTCATGGCTGGAGCAGGACTGGCTTTAGACCACCCTAGGCTATTTTGAGCTTTTCCATATGCCTACATGGTTTTAGCGATTTTCTCTCATGCTCCAATCTCAGACCTTGTAGAATGGCTGTGAATGGCAGCTGAACAAACCTGCACTGCTGCTTCTAGTAAGGTGGAGATTACTTAATAACAGCATTAAGTCTGCTTGCTTAATCTATCTATACATAAACTCCAGTCGGAAGACTCGTACTTGTTCTCCTGAACCTCAGAACTGGAATTCAACCTTCTCCCCTTTAGGAGAAGCTTCCTTGATTTTCAATGCACTAGCGGATCAGAGTGATGAATGCCCCCCGCCACAGGAACCGGCAAAATAGCTAGGTGTTCGGTATAGAGGGGAGCACAGCGGGAACTCCTTGCACAACATCGATGCCGCATCATAGCCGACTGGTTGACTTCTTCCCCCACCTAAAGGGTGTAGAAGGGGCTAACTGCCACCACCTGCTTGATAGCGGCGCGATCAGCCTTCTGCTCTAACATAGTGCGGAAAGTGGCCCAGCTAGCATCAAAAATTGCTCTAGTCAGACTGCGCTTGGAGGCATGGCATTGGTCAGCCATAGATCCATTGCTTCATCAAACACTGGCTTGGGTGCTCTGAGCATAACGGACACTTTGAGATCCTTGATGGCAATGAAGTCGTGGTCACGCACCAGACGAGTTATCAGTTGACGTATCCCGTTGGTTCTCTGGTCTGCAACCCTGGTGTGAAGCCTGGACACTTCACGCCGCATGGCCTGGATAGCGGTGACTTCCCCGCTGCTGTCGTCCCGTCACCTTGTTTATGCGGGTGTAATCTCTACACTGCCGGGATAGGCATCTCTACGATTGGCGCAAATGCTTCCGCGCCGCATCAAAGCACTTTAAGAAGGGCACCTTTTCACCATCCGACATAGTGGCAGGGCATGCCAAGCCCAGGTCAGTGCCAATAGCTCACCTTTCCTGAGGACAAATGGTGCAGCTGGTGGTGCCTTTCAATTCCACCACGAAAGAGGCAAAGTAGCGCCCCAAAGAATCACAGATCACCGTGCAGGAGTTGGGCTCCGCCAGTAGGTAGCGGCTCCACTCGATGGGCATCTTTGCCAATCTTCTGAAACTGCAGGGTGCGCTCGTGGCAGCAGAAGCCACCTTCGTGAACAGAGCTGCCTGCTGGTTGTCTCGCTTCAACTTGAAGCGAGGTGCTCGCACCTTCGGTCCCTTGCGCTTGCCGGTGCAGCTGGTCCAGGAGTTTTTTGTAGGCCACCGCCAGATCCAAAGCCGATTTTCACAAAGGCGTTGAAGGTACTGCTGACAGCCAGGGGACTCCACTTTGGCTGCCGACATCCACGGAGGTCATAATTCAGAATTAGAAGGTGTCTTCTCGCCCACTCCTCGCAGCTCTTGGCAGTGAGCTAGAGCATCGTTCCACACCCTGCGAGTACAGCCGAACAGCTGCATCAACACAATGCGCTGTGCAGCTGCGGATAAGAGGTGGAAGCGATAGCGTGCCTTGATGCCAACAGGATGAGAAATTAGGTCTGCCATGCAACTAGACAAGCTCCGGCAAGGCAGGCACGGCGTTTCTCAGCTCGTTGTCCACTTCTTGGTCTTTGCAATCAGAATACAGGCACAAGGTCCTGGTAAAGGCAAAGCTGAAGCTAGTGCAAGAGGTCTGTCAGGACGTGGCCCAAAAGCTGGAATGTGTGTTGCTGGAGTTGAACGGCGAAGTCGATCACGTTCACCTGCTGGTGGAGCACCCGCCAAAGCAGTCAGTGGCTGGGATCATAATGCCATGAAGGGCATGTCCAGTCAGATGCTGTGTAAGGAGTTCTTGCTGCGACCCCACGCGAACAACTATGGAGTCGGAGCTACTTCGCCGGTTCCTGTGGCGGAGCACCCATTAGCATGATCTGCCAGTACGTCGAAAATCAAGGAAGGTCCCCCTGACCACTATCTAATGACTTTGCTCACAAGGGGGGCTATTTTAGCAGCCAGCAATCGAGACGGTGTTTTGCTCATCTATAAGCCAGGTTTCGCTCAGGGGTTGTAGACATGTTCGCAGACGA
>BIMP01000003.1 GCA_007996965.1 cyanobiont of Ornithocercus magnificus | reverse complement strand
CAGCTGATCTGCAGGCGGTGCTTAGCTCCATTCCGGCTCCCAAAACTGCTGATCAGCTGCAAGAAGAGCGGAAGAAGGAAGACAGACAAAAGGAGTTAGAAAGGCAAAGGACAAAGCAGCAGACACAGGCCAACGACGCCAGAAAGGCTGCTGCAGCTGCGCGAAATATCAATAACCAGAACTGGATTGCTGCTGAACTGGGCAAGATTCGTCAGAAGATGGCCCAGAACCAGGCCAAAGGGTTTAAACCAACAGCCCCGATCACGTCTCGAAAACGGGTTTTGGAGCTGCCTGAGAGGCCTGTAGGCAGGGATAGACAAGGCCGAACCGTAAAGGAGGTCTGGGTATCAGGCTTTAAGCATCTGGTGGTGGATTAACAGCTAAAACCCGCCAGAGGCTTCTAGGAGCCCCTGGAAGGGGCTGTAAACACTTAAACGTAGACTTAAATGACTCACGACGCAGAGGCCATAGAAGGGGCTTTACAGGGAGATTTTCGGTTCTTCCTCAGCGCGCTCTGGCAACAGCTTGGCCTGCCCCCACCGACACCGGCTCAGCTGGCTATTGCCGAGATGTTGCAACACGGTCCCGACCGCCTCATAATCATGGCGTTTCGCGGAGTCGGCAAAACATACATCTCTGCTGCTTTCGCGCTTTGGAATTACTTTAGAATAATCGAGACAAAGGTATTGATGGTCTCGGCCTCGAAAGATAAAGTGGCAGAGGTGACAATATTTCTAAAGCGTTTGCTAGAAGAGACGCCCTGGCTTGCCCGTCTGCGGCCACAAGAGCCAAAGGCTCGCTGGGCGGGATCGCTCTGGGACCTGAACTGCCCGACAGATATTGCACCGAGCATGAAGGCGCTCGGCATCGATTCGCAGTTGACAGGCAGCCGTGCGGATCTAATCATTCTCGACGACATCGAAACATCGAAAAACAGCAATTCGGCCCCGAACAGAGCCAAGCTAGTCGGCAGAGTTACAACCGAATCAGAGTCAATCCTGAAATCCGCAAACGGCCAATACGATCTATACGACGATTTAAAGTTACCGAAGCGAGTTGTCGTGCTCGGCACGCCGCAAACACGGGACAGTATCTACAACACAATGGTTATTGAGCATGGCTACACAAGTTTTATGTGGCCAGCTAGATATCCAGCCAATCCAACAATTTACAGCGGTCGACTCGCACCGCAAATTGTCGCCGGTCTCGAACAGGGTATAGAACCGGGAACGGCTACAGATCCGCTACGCTTTGACGACGAAGACCTACTAAAACGTGCACTTGGTATGGGGAAGTCGTCGTTTTCCCTACAATTTATGCTCGATACGAGCCAGTCGGATAGCGAAAAGTTTCCCTTGCGACTGAGCGACTTAATTGTCACTGCAGTGAATCCTACCTCCGCTCCAGAAAACATTATCTGGTCGGCAGATAGAACTAACTTGCTGAAAGATCTGCCCCACGCAGGTTTGCCTGGTGATTACTTCTATGGCCCGGCCCAGATTCAAGGCGAGTGGGGTCCGTATACAGACTCCATCTGCTACGTCGATCCGAGCGGCAGGGGGAGCGACGAGTCGGTAGCCGCTTATGCTTCACAGCGAAACGGAATTATATATCTACACGAAGTTAGGGCACATCTCGATGGATATTCTGATGAGACGTTGAAATCTTTCCTAAACGGCTGTGTGAAATATAACATAAAGAGGATGTTGGTAGAAGCTAACTTCGGAAACGGCACTGTCTGTGAATTAATTCGTAAGATTGCTGCTGAGATGTCGATTAGAATCTCAATCGATGAGGAGTCAGTTTCGGGACAAAAAGAGGCCCGGATAATCGACACCATCGAGCCGGTCATGAACCAGCACCGACTGGTCTTTAATCGCTCTGCGATCGAGTGGGACTACAACTCCAACGCGGAGTTGTCCATCGAAAAGCGGATAGCCTACAGGCTAATCCACCAGATGAGCTATATCAACAGGACACGCAACTGCCTGCGCCACGACGACCGCCTGGAGGCTGTAGCTGGAGCTGTGCGGTATTTCCAAAACTCGCTGAACCTGTCGGCTGCCCTGGAGATTGCAAAAAGGCAGCAAGAGGATTGGGAAGATTTCTTGCAATGGGAGCTTGAAGATCCGCAAGCATCTGTAGAAGCGCTGGCACGAGGATTAAACTTGGAGCAACGCCGAGCTGCTAGAGCGCTAAGAGAAAGCTACAACTGGATTCATAGACGGTAGACCTTGTATCCCATTTTCGAGTGCCACACTATAGGAGAAAGAGGTTTACCTCTCTCTTCTCTCGGGACCTTAATACGGCAGAGGTATCGCACCCTTATTAAGGCGCAAGCATGCCTGTCCTGCGACAGCCACATCACCGCCCAAGTGTTGGGTTGGTGGTGTACACCCAGTATCTACAACATGGTGCACCCAGTGTTGTAGAAGAGTCAGCTACGTAACTGGGTGCAGCATACCCCCGTACATAAGTACGGCACTAGAGAAATCTAGTGAGGCCCGTGAGGAATGGCATGGTGGCCGGAAGCCTTTCGATACCTGAAAGGCTTCTTGTCTAGATTCAGCGAGGAAAACGATAAGTATCAACCCATAGGGGGGTAGGGGGGTCCAGGCCGGTTAAACCTTTAACTCTGGCAGATAAAGAATACTTCGACAGAAGTAAAAAGATAAACCTAATTATAGATACCTTTCCAAATCAATAGCTACCTAGATGGCCGAACATTCTCGTTTTTACATGACCCTGAACGAAAAGGAGAGGGAAACGTTTTTGGAGGAACTGGCTCGGGAAGAAACTATATCTAGTACGGAAATAGTTAGACGGGCAGTTAACGCATATATCGTGTTGAAAGACCAGCAAAAGCAGAAGAAAAGAATAATGTTTGTAGCTGATGATGGATCTGAGAGCTGTGAATTTCTTTTTATCTAAGAGTAAAATTATAATATCTAAATAGAGTAATCCTTTCTGCAAACTAAGACCAAACTATGGCCTCGCATCAAATCGATGAAGAACAATGGCAGATGCTATTGGATTTACTCGAATCTTGTGTAGACAACAATGAAGATGCACATAGTGTGGCTGAAATCGTGGCTGCACGCGAAGAACTCGAAAAAGCAGGTGGAGGACGTCAAATCACGCTTTCCGAATTTGAAGAGCTGATGAAGACGAAGTGGTCCAAATTTTCGGACTTATGACTCAATAGTAAAGCGAAACGGAAAATGTAGCCCTCTTATCTGACCCACACCAACCCCCACAAAAAGATGTCTGTATCAAAACCTAGAAGACGGTTTGATGTTCATATGCCTCCAAATATTGCCCAAGATATGCAAGATCTTGAGTACGAAACTGGGTTATCTCGCGGTGAGATCTTTCGCCGGGCCATGGCTCTATACAAAAATGCCAAACAAACCCAGTTGGCTAGAGGTAATGTAATTTTCCGCTATTTGGATGGAGAGATCCGAGAAGTAATCGGAATCTAGTGATTTATAGAAAATAAAATAGTTGTAGCAGCTCTGTTTTCTCCCGAGTTACATCCGTCTTTAAGTCTTTGGGATAGCTACTAAGGCTGCATCAAAAATGGAGATAGCAATCCTTCGATGTGACGGTTTTGAAGTCCTAAACGTAGTTTCAACACCTAATTGCGGATTTAAGTATGATTCAGTTTATCAGCTTTGAGGTACCTAACGACGCCTGGGGGTGTCTAAAGAGGATGTCCTTTGTAGAACAGACAAAGAGCCTTTCCAAAAAGCTTCAGACAGATGAATTGGAGACTGTGCGACGAGCTTTAGACTTTTACTCGGACTGGATAATGGGACAATTCAGGTTTAAAGATCTTGAAGAATTGTCTAAAAAGTTTGGCACTGACAAGGAAGATATGCTGAAACGAGCATTGCACATATTCAAAGAAATCGAAAAAGACGACTTATAGGTAGATTCAAAACCAGCGCAAGACCTTACTGACTCTATTTTCTTCTTCTCAATTCTTTCCTATTTCTATGCATCCAAACATATCTCCGGCTTCTTCCGTTGAATCTTCTTTCGACAAGAACCGCTGCCGCAAACCAGAGGCTAAAAGACGACCTATGCAGAGTCTGCTACGAGCAGATGGTGTAAGAACAGAGATGTATCCACACGAATGGGATGGATCTGCAGGGAATTGAACGCATTACGTTCAACCTACCCCATAAATCGCAACCTATGTCTACTGATATCGACAAGACTCTCAAAGACCGCGGTGCTCTTTACGGACCATTTGTTGGGCACGCCAGGATCGTCAGAGACTTGATGAAAGTAATACGCCTCGAATTGGAGCATAGCGAGAATTATCTAGAAGCAGATCAGGAGGAAGCTCTGCACATGATATTCCACAAAATTGCTCGTATCGTCAATGGCAATCCAAACCATATAGATAGCTGGCACGATATTGTAGGCTACGCAAAGCTAGTAGAAGACATCCTGCGGGATAAACAAAATGTCTGATCAACAGAGTGAAAAACTTCCACGCGGTAAATTTATCGCTTTGGAGGGTATCGATGGAGCCGGCAAAACATCTCAGCTAGAAGAGTTAGCAGCTTGGCTGCCCTCTTCGGGTCTAATGCCACCAGGCGCGCGCCTAATCAAGACTGAAGCCCCTGGTGGTACCAAGTTAGGAGACACAATCAGAGATTGGATATTTGAGTACAAATACTCGGAGTTAAATTTAAATTTAACTGAGCTAGCCGAGTTTTTTCTGTTTATCGCAGATTATGTCCAGCAGCTAGAGACAGTCATACATCCAGCGCTTTCCAGAGGAGATTGGGTTATTAGCGATCGTTCATTGTTCTCCGCCTTAGCATATCATGTAACGGCTGCAGAAATCAATATATT
Organism: cyanobiont of Ornithocercus magnificus; assembly: GCA_007996965.1. Classification (NCBI taxonomy): domain Bacteria; kingdom Bacillati; phylum Cyanobacteriota; class Cyanophyceae; order Synechococcales; species cyanobiont of Ornithocercus magnificus. The sequence goes on along the minus strand of BIMP01000003.1, from coordinate 37,086 downwards.
CAGACATCTAAGACAGTTACTGCAGAAGAAATTTAAACCAGGCGGCGCAGAGCCAGACATCGTGATCTGGTTAGATCTGGATCTAGAGGCAGCCTGTGCTCGTGTACGTAGGAGGTTTTGCTGCCCCCCACTAGAGCCCCCTAAACTAGATCCAAAGACGCTGACGTGGGAGGTGCCCGAGATTAGAATGGAGCCGATACTAAATACGTACAGGCGGCGTCTTATTCGAGATGATGGGGATAGAGAGTCTTTACTCAGCGCAGAGACGCGGCTATACCGCAAGCCAGAGGATCCTTACCGATCCTCCCAGCTATACTATGCATCGGAGGTATACCACCAACTGTGGTACTGTTCCCAATTTAGGACTGAACACAGACAATATAGATATGATAATGGAAGAACTATTGATTATAATTTAGACGCCGTACATACCGCGGTAGATCCGTGGGACAGTATCTGGATTAAGATTCCCGCAGAATATGATTTTGATGATATAAGTAGCTGGATCAAGATGGAACTACATCGGTATTTTATTGACAACCCGATGACTCCTGAGACCTGCAAACCGCTTGCCATATCTTATGAAAAGAAATCGAAGACTTCTACAAAGAAGAATAGCGATGAATCGAAGATTCCGCACCGCAAATATCCTCCTAAATGGTACAAATACAAAGGAAAGAAATACATGTACTGAGGCGGACAGACCCTAGCCCGCGTATCTGAATTACACCAATCCCCACAAAAACAATGTTTGTATCAGTGCCTGACAACTGTCTCCCCAAAGCGCTTCTTGTTGGCGAGACTGCGGTTTATAAATCGTGGCCACATGACACCATCAAAAAGATAAAAATTTGGATGAAGCTGCACGGAGGTAAATGTGAGTATTGTGTTGATGAGCGTGGTGATCAGGCTTTACGGATTCAAACGCCAACCGGACCACAGCTTGTTAAACCGAATGACTACATTATTAGAAATTCACGGAACGAGTTCTTTGCATGCACTGCCACCGTGTTCGGCATGACATACGGTCTAGACGTGCCCTATTGGGGCTAAACCTCTCTTTTTTCTACACGCCAAACTATGAACAACAAAAGCAATGTAATGGGGGACGGATCAAAACAGTCAGTCTACCAAGATAGTGCTCTGCTAGCTAAACGTCGTAAAGCCGAGCGCGATTTAATCAGACACAATTTCGACCGCCAAGAAGCACTAGATCGTGAAGAGAAAAAGCATCCCAAGCCGCTTTGGGACTATATGCCTATAGTTGTAGCTATTTTGAGGGTGGCTGAAAACGAGGAAGAAGGAGTCACATACGCCAAGCTGCAGAGTCTTCTGTACTTAGTGCAAGGTTTTATGCTCGCTTTGGAAGACGAAGCGGCGTTCGAAAACGTTATCACTGCAGGCCCAAAGTGTCCGTTGGTAAGAAGTGCATACAATGACTTCAGACATTGGGGTAAAAATCCCATTGATCTTGACAGTGAGACACCTTCGAAACGGAGTCCAGTGAAACCTTCGGACTGGTCTCGACTGAGCGACGACAAACATTTACTAAATCTAAGGGATACACACATAGATATTGTCCATAAAGTCCACGATATATACGGCCAGTTTTCAGCAAAAAAGCTGTTGGAGATGATTCAAAGCCACAAACCTTGGCTGGCACACAAAGACGACATGAGCAACATTCCACAACAAGAAATCAAAGACTTCTTTAAAGACGACTTACTAAACTAGCGAGACAAAGACTTCTTACACAAACACATATAACTTAAATCGGAACTTAAACATGACCAGACTAGAAGAATTAGTACAACTAAATATCACAGATCAATCGGTACGATACGAAGTCAGCGACTTGGTAAAACGTCTATATCAAAAATATATCGAAACCGAGCACGTTGAATTCTTCGAGTTTGAAGGCGCTCCTATTGGGTCCATTCTTAGAGAAGCGGTTTCGGAGGAGCGTCTTGCTGCTTTTGTCGATCACCTCGAACTTCTCGTACAAAGCCCCTACCAGTGGTTGTGCCGGGCCTAGGCATGGCTATTTATTCGAGGCGGTATCGTGACTCTAAATCACCGCTTTGAAGGAAGAATGGGCGACGACTTGTCCAACGCCCTTGACTCATACATAGAAAAAAGCGGAGAAACAAAGGGAGAGGCGTTCAGGAAAGCAATGAGTCTTTATTTTACGAGTAAAGAGAGAAGAAGGAAACGAAGTAATTATTAGAAACAAAAATGACAGGAGCAAAATGATTGAGCTCGCTGGAATGTAAGCCCGAAAAATTTGCCAAAAAAATTTGTCGCACCCCTCTCGCAGTGGGCAGTGCGCTCCGGCCCCCATAGGGGTTGCTTGCCGCCGTAAAAGTGTTAGGGGTGGGGTGGGGTGGCTGTGTTTCGGCAGAGATCAGATGGCCGGCGGCGGAATGTCCTGCCCCTCTTGTTGCAAATGGTGCGCCTCTCTTGATTCTCAATAAGCCTTGGCCCTGCGGTTTGGCATCTACTAGCAAGCAACTCTCAGGCCATCACTAGTAACCACTCCTATTCCTAAAAGAGGAGGTGACTGCTAAGCTGAGCTGGTCACTCTGAGAAAACCGATGAAGGTAGACCGCCACGGCAAAGCTGCGGCTCTGAGCGCTGCGCAGTTCGAGGCTTTACTTACCGCTGCGCCCAGCCCTCGCTACCGTGCGCTCTGGACACTGCAGCGCTACATGGCAGCGCGAATCAGTGAAGCTCTGGCGCTCACCTGGGGCGACGTTGTCGGTCAACAAGTGACTTTCCGCCGCGCCACCACCAAGACGCGCACAACCAGGCAACTACCGCAGAATCAAGTACTTCAGGAGGAATTAACTAACTATCGCCAGTATTGGACAGACCGACATGGCCGTGCACCTTCTCCTAAAGACGTGCTATTTCCATCGCCCGGCTCTACAACCAGCCCGATCACTAGGAGATCAGCCGATGAGATGCTGCGTAAAACTTGCCGTCAGATCGGTCTAGTCGGAGTTACTACGCACTCGTTCCGCCGCACGGCGGCTCAAGACGCGGTCAACCGTGGCGTGCCGCTGCATCTGGTTCAGAAATTTACAGGACATAAGTCACTAGGCTCCTTGGGCGAGTATCTCGATGCTTCAGATGCCGAGCTGTTAGCCGTTATTGGCTAGCTGAGACCATCGGCATCTGTTGCGCCGATGCGCCTGGTATACGCCGACCAGCAAAAGATTCAATTGGGGCTTATAGCTAGCTGCACACGATATAGCCACAAAGCTTTATGTTTCTTTTATTATCTGCTCTCTCTGGGTTGGGTTCTTCCAAGAACCCTTGCCCCAATTGAATTTCTGTTGGGTTTAACCCTTGACCGAGCGGTGCCTTCGAGCACGCTGCAGGCGTTTTTTGTTCAGAGCTGTATCAATGGCGACTATCAGATACGTAAGCGAGTTAGCTACATTTCCGGAATGTTGTGGACTTCCACCAATGCCAACCCTATCACTGTTTCGATCCATCGCCCGACAGGTGCGGAGCCATGAACGCGAGTGGATCGCGCTCTTCCTCGTCCGGGAGTTGCTGGATGAGCGCGGATACGACTCGGGTCATAGTCCAGCCGCGATTTTCGGCAAATCGTTGCAGCTTGTCACGTTCAGCCTTTGTCAGGCGCAGCCCAATAAAGGCAGTAGCTTTCTCTGTAGCCATTTTTGTTTAACGAATGGATCATCTCTGACGTTAAGAGGCGTGGAGAAGTAAAGAGCGATACCAGGTAAACATATACAACATTCGCTTAACAAAATTCTTACGCGCCCAAATATATTTGACACACTAGTACTATGTTAAACACGTTAAATGCAAGTCCATCCTATGACCACAACACAGACCCAGTCCAAACCGGCAGTCGCGAACGCTGCGGGGTGGGCAGACGAGATTAAAGCCGCCTACGAGGCCTGGCAGTTTTATAGACAGCAGACTGAAGAAAGCTCCCTGTCTACTGCCGCTAGATCCTTTCTGAATCAGCACGGACTCAGAGACTCTATCTACGACGACGTGGCAGAAGCCATCGAAGAAGCGATGCGCGAGAGCGTTCTCAGTGTTGAGGTCCGCAGCGGCTGGTATAGCCCAGGTTGGGCTCAGGCGGAGCCGGTCGAATTCCGTCTGATGCTGTCATCCGGCGGTCCTGCCCTACGCATTACAGGAGACCTCAGCTTTCATCCATACCCACGCGACTGTGTAATGGCATATCAGGACTGGGATACTCCATGGACCTGCTACGACGACGTCGACCGAGACGCTCTGGAATGGTTCTGCTGCCTTTTTTATTGGGGGGATGGATCTTAGCGATGCGTACGCAGACCCGACCTCGCGCCGGGTCCTAGTTAGTTATTCTACGTCGTCCAAGCTTCTCGATAGAAAAGTCTTGGAACGGTTTTGCGTTTTCTCTTACTTAAGAGACAGTTATAAGTAATACACACACTGCCACACGCTTTAAATTCACACTCATTCTAAAAAACCATGAATCACCTTGCAATTGAAAACACATTAGACGCCTTAGTTATGCAAAAGGCTGTAAAATTGATAGACGAGGTAAAAAACCACACACATCGTCGGGAGCTGATACAGCTCATGTCTGCTCAGGCACACGATGACCTACTGGACGTTTGCACTAACGGTTAATTAACATTGGCACTGAGTAGTTTTCTGATACTTAATGTAAAGCTTTTCTTTGACCTCTATGTCTCGGCAGAGATCAGACAGCCCGCGATTGGCAGGGATCGGTAATGCGACTTGTGTGCTACACTGGATCTCAACCAGCTATCTCTTCTTTACCATCGGCACCCCTAATCCTACGCCACATCTTACCTTGAAAATGTCGTCCACTCTACACAAATTCTACACAGCAAGCATGTGTTCGATTTTGATCACTTCTTCTTTCCCTCCCATGGCAAACTCCCACTTATCAACCGATCTGATGAACTGAATCTAGCACTTATAAAAATAGGAGGTTATCTAGATATACAAACATTGGTAGATTGTGAACACTCTTCACAGCTTTGTCCCAAAGCCGAACATCTGATATCTTATATCGATAAAATTATAGAAGAGACTGTTCTTCCTGATTCCGTAGAAGAAAATCTAGAAAGAGCAATAAAAATAATAGCATTTCATACTGATCTACTTTTACGATCAACTACTCTGCTAAAAGGTTATCCTACTGATAGACAAAAAGGCATCCATCGTATTCTAGATTATGTAGAGCATTATCATTATGCAGAAGTCAAGAAGTACAGTGACGAAATCGCCGGATGGGTGCCGAAATGCAAGCGTACTGTTAGCAGACAGTACGCTTGCTACTATGCTTTTGCGTTCTACTGTTGGAATCTAAGGAAGACGTCCCACCTGCTAATTGCAATTGCCGGGTCGATTCCCCCGATGGACCGACAGTAGATGATTTAACTGCTTGCTTTTCTTAAAGTTGGTAGAGAACCGCATCTCTGCCCTTCATTGATATAAAACTTCCGATAGGGTTTTCAGCGATATAAAACTTCCGATAGGGTTTTCAGCAACTCCTTACCTTTGGATGTCAGGCTCAGTACTATTTTTCTCCTATCTTTCTGATTTAGTGGCCTCTCTTTTTTAATCAGGCCCAGCCCGTTATTGGTTACAGCATTTCTGCCATATGACAGCCAGTCAGTGTTTCGAGAATTACTAGCACCTGTAGCTCCAGTCGCCCTTTCCAGATCCTGCATGCTACAACCGTCATTTCTAGCTATATACAGAAATGTCATTAGTAGATGCGTCGTCGCTTCGTATCCTAATGCTTCCTTAAACACAGCGACTGCGCGACTGAGACGGTAAATGCTTCCACACGCATAATTTTCGCCAGAAAAATAAAAATTGCTATCTTCTGATCCTGAGTAGGGCCCGGCCAATGACAACTGCTGGTTCGAGATCAAGCCATCTTCTGATTGTATTAGTGTGCTGGGCTCTTTTAATGGCTTTAATACATCTCTGCCTCTTTCTGTATCAGCACAAGCAGCTAATTTTGTCGGGACATCCTGTGATTTGGGTTTCGTCATTCGCCAAAGCTCCTGTCTACGCAGGCCTAAAAGTATAACAGGCTGCACCGGCACTGCTCGGCCAGCCTCGAGAATACCTTGGATTAGGCGTAAGTGTACAAAGTTCGGGAGACTGGGTTTATTCATTGACTTTTGCTATAAGTACAGTATTCGCCGAAGCTTACCCAATATCTATTAAAGATATTACTTTTTAGCTAAAATTATTCTTTCCTTTTATGGTGAGTTACACCGAAATTGAAGCACAGGTTCAACTCGAGCAATTTTCAGTCACCGCCGGCCTCGAAACGCTACATCGAAACGAGAAGGCGCTCAAAGACCGCTCTTACGGCAGCGCCTCGCTGGTCGGTACAGCCACGGCACCCGAGCTTATAGGCCGTGTTGCTTACCGAATACAGCAAACATGGGACAGCTTAAAGCGCGGCCAGAACGGCCCTATGTATGCCGAAATCGGGCGATCTCTCGAAGATATGCCCAAAGAGAATATGGCGGCAGTGGCAGTTAAAAAGTTTATAGATGGGGTTTTATCTTCGGAGCTTAAGAATGCACAGATCGCGAAGCTGGCACCTTCTCTTGGCTTTGCCGTTGAAAGCGAAGCTATGTTTTCACACTACCAAAGTGTTTGCCCCGGATTTCTAGCCTATCTCAAAAAGAGATACTTTCACGCTGCTAGCGGCACAAGGCAAAAGCGGTCGACTGTACACCTACGCACTAAGCATCTCCACGATGTGGAGCATTGGCGAGATTGGACAGTAACATCGCGGGCCAAGATCGGCGCGTGGCTTATCGATTGTATCTGTCGTTCTAGCGACTGGTTTAAGGTCTCTTTAAAACAAGTGGCCCCTAAAAAGAGATACAACTATATCGTACCTACGGATGCTTTTCGAGCTATTGCCGCTGAGTTGTTGGTACATGCAGAGCTTTTTAGTCCTGTATCGCTGCCGATGCTGGTACCGCCGAACCCGTGGTCCAACACTGTAAGGGGCGGGTATCTAACCGAGGAGCTGCGCAGAACTAATCGGTTAGTGCGCGGCTACCGCCGCGATGTGTTCCCGCTACCGATCCACAGTCCTGTCGCTATCGACAGCTTAAACCGCTTGCAGCAGACAGCTTGGACGATCAACGATTTCACATATCGGACTGCAAGAACTCTATCTGATCGCGGTATAGCAGTGGGCAAGTTTAAGCCGATTGCAGAGATACCCCTACCGGCAAAGCCGGTCGACATCGACACTAACCCGGAAGCGAAGGCTGCTTACAAGGCAGCCGCGAAGCGTATCCGCGATCTTAACGCGCAGACGTTCAGGGAGTCGTGCCGCACCCGAATGACTATGAATACGGCCTCCATGTTTATCGGGAAGACATTGTACTTTCCGTACAATTTCTGCACGCGCGGGCGTCTCTACACTATACCTTCACTGCTATCTCCGCAGGGTAGCGATTTCGATAAAGCCTTGTTGCTCTTTGCCGCCGGTGCAGAAATGACCGAGGCAGCCGCCTTTTGGATTGCATTTCAGGTTGCCACCACTTGGGGCCAGGGTCTCGATAAGGCACCGTTACGAGAGCGGCAAGACTGGGTCAGGAAAAACCAGCAGCTAATCGCTGCTATAGCCGAAGATCCTGCCGGCAACCGCGTCGAATGGGAGGTAGCTGACGAGCCGTGGCAGTTTCTTGCCGCTTGTAGCGAGTGGACGCAATGCGTCTACCACCGCAGCCGCACCCTAACCTTCTTACCCATATCTATAGACGCTAGCTGCTCTGGTATTCAGCATCTGGCTTCTGCCAGTCGAGATGCTACCGCGGCGCAATTGGTCAACATTTTGCCGGGCAATAAACCTGCCGATGCCTACGCGGCTGTGGCTGCTGTGGCTGCTGCTGAGATACCTCCAGCAGTTCGCCCCCATCTCGACAGAAGCATCTGTAAGAAACCAGTAATGACGCTCTGCTATGCGTCGACAGCCTACGCCAACCGCATTCAGATTAAAGAAGCACTCGCCAAGAAAGGCGTGACCGTAGATAAAGACGATCTTACTGAAAGTGTGCGGACAATTCGCAAAGCAATGAAAAAGGTCTTACCTGGACCTCTACGGGTATTGTCATGGTTGCAAGAGGAGACAGCTGCCGCACTGAAACGGGGCTGCGAGGAGATTAGGTGGGAGACACCGGTAGGTTTTTCGGTTGTGCAATCGTATTATAAAAAGCGCTATACGCACATTAACTTACATCTTCTCGGAAAGGCGCGATTTAGACTTCCTGTCTACCTAGATAACGATCCTGAGAAGACAATAAACTGCCCCAAGCACATCGCCGCCGTTGCTGCTAATTTTACGCACTCTCTCGATGCCGCTCTGGTGGTCGAGACCGTGCGTCGATTCGCTGCTCTCCGCATAGATCAAGCACTGTCAATAGCGTTCATCCACGACTGTGCTCTCGCCCGCGCGACCGATATTGAGGATTTAGCCCGGACACTCCGAGCGGCTTTCAGTCATATCTATAGCGACGGTGATCCCCTAGCCCGGTTTGCAGAGCAGATCGGTGCACAAAGCAAGCCACCACGGCTGGGTGATTTTGATCCTGCTGTTGTCCTAGATAGCGAGTACTTCTTTTGTTGATCTGGCTTTTTTCAAGTGCCACACTATAGGAGAAAGGGGTCGATTCCCGCGAGCTCTACTCTCCTCTATTTTCTCTATCCCTTCACACTCACTGCATGAACACAGAGTCTACCAACTCTTTGCCCATTGCCGACGAGTATAGCATACCTTCGCTGCCCGAGCTCTGTGCTTACCGGCTCGGCGATACCGGCTATCTGAGTATGCGGCAAGTCGTGGCTTCCACTCGTGGAAACATGGATACTCGGTCCCTCAAACGCTGGTTAAACAGCGGTGCTAAGCCCTTGCAGGGCAAGGGATCTGACGCCCTTGAGCGAAATTTAAACGGGTCTCAGATTCCGGTGTTGATACGACGCCCGGACGGTTCGACGACCAAGGCGACCCTCATTCCATGTGCCACCGTGGTCCGTTGGCTGATCTTTGAGGCGAGGAATCACTCCCCCCAGATTAGAGGCAGGGCCACTGGCCTGCTGGTTCGGACTGGCACGGTCGGTCTAGATAGTCTGGTCGCAGAGGCCTGCGGTGTAAAAACGTCGGCATTGGTGACTATGTCCGCTTGGGTTCTGAGTCGACCGACAGATGCGCCTGCTGTGCCTATCACGCAAGTTAAGCGTGAGCTAATCGCGCTTGGCTACCGGGATCGCTGCGCGCGGATGGGTTGCATGGTAAATGATCTCTTCTATAACCGTCTACCTGAAGGTGTATTGCCAGAACTAAAAAGAATTAGGCGCTACTGGTATCAATATCGGTACGGCCAAAAATGTCTAGGGCCAACTCAGTTCGAGTTCTGCCATTCAAATGTGCACGCATTTTTTAATCAGCTTGCTGGTGCTGCAATTGTTCTCATCAAAGATACGCGACACAGTTTCTCTATCCGAGAGATTGTCTGGCTGCTAGACAAGATCGCGCCGCGGACACGCCATTCATTGGTGCCGATACATCCGCAAACAGCTGTCGATCCTGTTCCAGCCAAATGATTCTAGAACCGTACGAGATATCCGGTCTTGGCGTTGCTGCTGTAATGGTTGCAGGAAGACCTTACATCAGCCGTGTGGAGACCATGCGGGCGACTAGACCTAATTCACGGGACACAAAGCCGCTGGATCGCTGGCTGGCTGCCGGCGGTGGTTCACTGTTGCCCCCTAGCAAGAACTATTGCACCGAAGTGCCCGCCCATCGACCACAGGGCGGCACATCCCGGACGCAGCTGATATCGCCATTCCTCGCCTTCGCTTGGTGGCACCAAGAATTAAAGAACAGGTCAAAAGATGTTAGAGATAGGGCCTTGGCTCTAGTCGAGCTGTGCAGCTGCAGCGGTTTGCAAAAAGTAATCGCGGAAACCGTCGCTGCGCCGGGACTGCCAGCAACTGATGAACTAAGAAAACTTATCGACTCTAAGTTAAATGAATTTTTACGGTAAAGACGTTGTTACTCCTGAGCCTTTAACTTTGGTCGGATATCAACATATTCTAACTAGCAAGTTTGATTACGACTGTACCGCTTCTTGTCCAGAAGACATTATACGAGAATTAGAAGTGGAGCGGGTGCATCTGCTAGATTTAGCGTACGCGAATATTAAAGATAAAGAGCGCGCCACAAAAAAGCCTGCTCCATGGCGGAAACGCTCCGATGATTACCATCCAGAGGCAGATCAGCCATTTATACTAAAGTTTTACTGGCAGGAGCGCAACGCGCCGACTGTGGTAGATAGCATGGGCGCGCCGGTCGCAGCCTCTGAGAAACTACCTATTTACGCAGGTAGCAGAGTTAAGCTAGCCTTTCGGCAGAAAACATATACGATGAAAGATGGATTTACGTATGGCACTAAACTAGAAATTAGAGGTATACAACTCATATACTTGGGAGAAGCACTTTCAAGCAGCGAGACTGCAGAGTTGTTCGGTACTTTCGAGGGTGGCTACGTCCAGGCTAGCGGCAATTTCGACAGCGGCGGAGATGCTGAATCCGATTTGCCGTTCTGATGTCTACTTATAGGTCCGGCTTTGAAGAAAACGTGGCATTGTTTCTCACTAGAAGCGGTGTCGCCTTCTCTTATGAAGCATCGGAAGTGCCCTACCGCATTTCTTATAAATACATACCAGATTTTACGCTAACAGCGCACAACATTATTCTTGAGTGCAAAGGTTACTGGTCCGCATCGGATAGACGGAAAATTAGAGCAGTCCGAGAAACTAATCCCGATCTAGATCTAAGAATGGTTTTCCAAAGCCCAGAAAATAAAATCTCTAGAAATTCAAGGACTACCTACGGTGGGTACTGCGACAAACTAGGCATCCCTTGGTCTAATACCAATATACCTTCCACATGGTTACACCCGTAAAAGAAAGCCAGTTTTTGCAGCATGTTCACTGTGAAAGCTGCGGATCATCGGATGCAGCGGCTGAATACACCGATGGCCATATTTATTGCCATAAATGTAATCAATATATCGCTGATTCCACTGCATTAACTACAAATCATTCTAAGATTTCCCATGCTAAAACCGAGCTCCAAAGAAGAGGATCACCGGCTCCTATCAAGAATCGTAGAATCTCACTTGAAACAGCGCGGGAACTCGGCATTGACCGGTATGGCAGAGAGCTGCGCTTTAACTATTGCGGTAGCGACGGCGTACTATGCGGCGTCAAGACCCTACGTCCCGGCAAGGCCTTTTCTATCGAAGGAAAAGTTGCAGGACTTTGGGGAGCCCACCTCTATGCAGATTGCGGGAAGTACCTAGTAATAACTGAGGGAGAATTCGACGCCGCCTCGGTCTTTGAAGTTTTCGGGCGCAAACGTCCAGCGGTCTCGCTACCGAATGGTGTCGGCTCGACCCAGAAGGCTATTCAAGCCAGTTTACCAAAGCTGCAGGGCTATGAGAACATAATCCTGTTCTTGGATAACGACGAGGCCGGTCGCGCTGCGACACAGACAGCTTGCGAATTGCTGCCGACTGGACGGGTCAAAATCGCCCGGATGCCTCTCTATAAAGATGCGTCCGATGCTCTACAGAGAGATGATCCTGACGCAATTAGCCAGGCAATCTACGGCGCCAAGACCTGGCTGCCCAGCGGAATCGTCGATGGCAGCTCTCTGCGCGATGTCATCTCACAGGCTCTCCCTCCAGCCGCTCACAGCTACTCGCTGCCGGGTTTACAGAGCTTGACCCGCGGCATTCGCTGGGGTGAGATGGTGGTCCTGACTGGTGGTAGCGGCTCTGGTAAGAGCTCGCTAAGCCGGAGCATAGCGCACGATCTTCTGCAGTGCGGTGAGCGGGTCGGGTACGTGGCGTTGGAGGAGTCCAACCGGCGCACTGCCGTTGGTCTTATGAGCATCGCTCACGGCAAGGCACTCCATTTGAGCAACCCCAGCTCTGAGGAGCTCTGCGAGATCTTCGATCAGACTCTGAAAAAATGGCAGCTATTCCTCTACGACGGCTTTGGTTCCTTTCAACCAGATGTGATCATAAAAGCCATTGAATACATGATCTTAAGCCTCGATGTGCGCGTCGTCGTTTTAGACCACATCAGCATCGTTACCTCGGGGCTAGATGGCGACGAAAGGCGCTGCATAGACCAGCTGGTGACAAGTCTCAGGTCTTTGGTGGAGAGGACCAAAAGCGCGCTATTTCTGGTGTGCCATCTCAGTCGAAAATCGGGCGATCAGCCCCACGAAGAGGGGGCTAGAGTCACGATGAAAGACCTGCGCGGATCGCAGAGCATCGGTCAGCTAGCCGATATTGTTATCGGCTTAGAGAGAAATCAGCAGAGCGAGTCAGATGCAGACAATGTAACCGTAAGGGTGCTTAAGAATCGCTTTTCCGGCGAGGTGGGCATAGCCTGCAGAGCCTGGTACGACAAAAATAAATGTGCTTTTAGCGAAAGGTTAATCGATGAAAACACCGCCCCAACATTCAGCCCCTTCTAAGTCGCTGAAGCGACCTAGACCGCCGTCTCCAGAAGCCGTTCGGCGTGCTCACTTTATCGATAAAACCTACGTCCTCAGCGATGCTAATTTTCGACCTAGAATCGGACGGTCTGCTGGAACAGGCCACTAAAGTTCACTGTCTAGTTATTTATGATACCGCAACTAATGAGACTCTGGTTTTCAATGACCAACCTCCCGGCTTATGCAGACAACCTGCATTCGGCACTCTCGCAGCCGGGTTAAATCTTTTACAGAGTGCCGAATGCATCGCGGGCCACAACGTCATTAGATTTGATTTAGCTCTTTTGAAATCGCTCTATCCTGGCGAGTTCACATACTCGGGCAGAGTGTTGGATACTTACCTTTGCTCGGTTCTTCTCTATAGCGATATCTTTCTAAAGGATTGCGACGGCGTCCCCTACTTTATGGACTTGGTGCCGAAACACTGCAAAGGCCGGCACAAGCTAGAGGCGTGGGGCTATAGATTAGGTCTCTTAAAGGATGAGTTCGGTAAAACCACGGACTGGGCAGATTGGAGTGCAGATATGGAAGAGTACTGTATCCGCGATGTGCAAATAACTCACAGACTCTTATCGCTCTTTCAGAGAAACTTAAATTGCTCGCTGGAGGCAGGAGATACACCTGCTTGGATTGATCTAGAGCATCGAGTACAACAAATTTTGACTGATCAGGAGAGATGGGGATGGTCTTTTGACGTGGAATCCGCACGGGAGCTGGCCGAAACACTAACCCCTATACGAGACAAACGCCAGCGGGAGTTGCTGCAGATCCACCCCTACTGCCCTCACCAAAAAGTGATTACACCAAAACGAAATAACGCTAGTTTAGGTGTGGTCGCTGACAGTCCATACTGCAAATTGCTGGAATTCAAACCCCGTTCAGGCGAACATATAAAATCGGTTCTGGCTTTCTATCACGGCTGGAAACCGAGCAAGACCGCGAAACGGACAAAATCGGGCAAATTATCGGTCGATAAAAACGCTCTAGCAGAAATCGCAGCTGGCGGCATTTCCATCGCGTCACAGCTGCGGGAGTTCACCGACATAGACGACAGCCTGCAGTCTCTGTCGGAAGGCGCCGATGCATGGTTGAAATGCTGCTCCCAGGAGGGCCGCATACACCATACATGTGCCGTTACCACCGTCTCTCACCGAGTCTCACACCGCAAACCTAATGCAGGAAATGTTCCTGCTGCATCAGAATTCCGACGTCTTTGGCGTGCATCGCCCGGTAAGACGATGGTTGGTGGCGATCTCAAAGGTATAGAGTTACGGATATTTGCACACCTACTTTCCCATTGGGATGGCGGCAGCTATGCGCGTACCCTGGTCGATGGAGACATCCACCAGGTCAATGCAGATAAGATGGGGCATGGCATCAGCCGCGATCTTGCCAAGAGATTAGTTTTTGCCATGATTTACGGATCTGGCAACGAACGTCTGGGCCGGATGGTCGACCCAACTCTGAGCACTTCTGCATCCCAAAAATTAGGCAGAGGTATTCGCGAGTCTTATATTAACGGAATCCACGGCTACAGCGATTTAATGTCCGCTGCCACGACTGCTGCCGAACGGGGTTATATAAAATCACTAGATGGACGGGAGCTCCCCATACGCGAATCGTACCGCACGCTAAACCTCTACATTCAGAGTTCGGCGGCAACCATAGCTAAACGCTGGATGATTTTGGTGGATCGTTACTGTAAAGAAAAGCGTCTTGACGCCCATCAACTAGGATTTATTCACGATGAATTGCAGTTTGAATGCCCCCCACCGATGGCACCAGCCTTAATGGCTATTATAAAACAAAGCGCCGGCGAAGCTGGCAGATATTACAACCTCCGTATACCTATAGAAGCCGATGTAAAAACAGGAGCTAACTGGGCCGAAACGCACTAAATGACAAATATTAAGCTTTTAGTAGATGCTGATGTTATACTTTACTCTGCCTGTCTATCGGCAGAATATGATCTTGAATACAATGAATACCTTACCGTTGTTGCCAGCTATTTTGATGATGCTAGACGTCATGTAGAACGCCAGCTACACTACATCAAACGCCGTTTTGATGCTCAAAACTCCAACCTCATATTATTCTTCAGCGGTGAGAACAATTTCCGCAAGGAGCTGAGCACCCAATATAAGTCGCAGCGGCTGCGGAAGAAACCCTGCGGATATTGGAGATTACTCAAGTACTTAGAGGGTACTTATCATACGCAACGCTGGCCGAGAATCGAGGCCGATGATGCGATAGGTATCTACGCCACTTCCGCCCCACCGTATACGTGTATCGTCATTAGTCCGGACAAGGATCTTCGGCAGATTCCAGGACAACTATTTAACCCCAACACCAACGAGTTAAGCCATATTTCCCCAACCGACGGTGCGCGCTGGCATCTGATACAAACACTAGCAGGAGACCGCAGCGATAATTATCCCGGCTGCCCGGGATTGGGAGCGTCTCGCGCCACCTCGTTGCTGGATAAAAAGGGATACAGTTGGCAGAATGTAGTCAAAGCATTTGCCCTAAAGAATCTAGATCAAGACACTGCGTTATTGAATGCGCGCTTAGCCCGAATTTTGACTAAAAACGACTATGACTTCAAGCTCCAAAGACCCATTTTATGGAAGCCAAGGGCCTCCAGCACCGCTGACTGAGATAGATATTCACCAGGATTTTAGATTAGCGAAAATGCGTTACGAGGCAGAGCACCTGCCGAAAGAGGATCTAATCGAGCTTCTCTACCATACTGTACGACATAATATGGTAGCTGATAACAATCTTACTGCGCTTCTAAAGAGAGTTTTCTTCTTAGAGGATAAGCTTACGCAGCTGTATAGCGAGAAGCATCTCTTACGACGTGCATTAAAGTATGATAAATGAAGGCATTGTCCCGCATATCTGCAGTCCGAATACCCCTAAAACCCGCAAACCAATCAACTTGATTAATATGTTATTAGACCAGGCCGGCGAATTTCAAAAAGCCTCTACAAAAGGGCTCTTTATCGATTTAATTGACGAGGAGCTCGGTGAGCTGATGGATGCTGTGGAAGACCGAGATGATGAGGAGTGCCAGCTAAAAGAGCTAGCTGATATCGTATATAGCTCCTTCCAGTTGGCCTGGAGCCAGAACTGGGATCTGGAAGAGGCTCTGCAGAGAGTACACGAGTCCAACCTCACTAAAATTCCACCAGATGGCCGAGTTAGAAGGCGCGACGATGGAAAAATCCTCAAGCTAGAAGGCTATCGCCCGCCAGATTTAAGCGATTTAGTGCGTTAAAAATACGACCTAATCGCGGAAGATCTGCTGGGTTAGATCTTCTGCGGATCTCCATTCAGAGACTTTCAGAATGTTACCTCCTAATTCCCCGCAGACCCGCCCCTTTAGACCCTTTGTGGAGGCCTTAAAAGAGGCCTTTGTCGGTGCTTTACCGAGCGAAGATTCTTCCTATGGGACCTACGCTTACATGTTGGGACAGCAGTCTGTGTTAAACAGCATAGCTGGCTTTTACAATGAGGTGTCAAGTATTATAAGTGCTTGGTGTATAGGAACCTTATGCAGGGACTTCGAGAGCAGGGGCCAGAGCTTCGACAATACATTCAGCTATTCGTCTTTAGCCAGGGAACCGAAATTCCAACGGAGCACGTGGCCTTACTTAGACGATGCATTAAGCGTTAATACAAGTATTCTCGAAGAGACCCTGAGATATACCCACGAGCACCTGAAGGTGCGATATTCTTTCAATTGCTCCCGACCTTTCGCATACGATGCGTCCGCTAGAAATAGTATTTATTATAATAAACATGAATTAGTTTTTAGAATAGAGTCTAGGTTTGATAAACCGTTAACTACTGAGTTTAAGACTCCGGCCCCGGATTGTGTTATTTATGAAACGATGTTCCGTCTGGGGCAGCGCCGTGCGGTTGGTTGGATAAGGCAGTACTTATTCGATTAATAAGTCCAATTATATAGTGAATTACAGCCAAACCTTTGGAGAACTATAGATACTGCATATGTGTTTTACAAGACCGCGGCCACCAGCACTACCGCAATTTATACCACCACAGATATTAGCACCTATACCGCCGCCCCTGCCGCCACCTCCACCTCTATCCCCCATACAACCGCTCAAATTGCAGAAGCGTAAGCGGGTCCGCTACGGCGGCGCTAGAGACCGCCTCTCAGGCCGCAAAAACCGCGATGCTGCCGCCTTGTTGACTCCTTTACGAGTCCCCGGTCATAACCCCGGTGGGCTTAATATCCCGCGATGACTGAGTCTGCCAAAGCGCGTTACCGCCGGCTAGCATCTAAGCGACAGCCGTTCCTAGATAAGGCTAGACGTTGTGCAGAATTGACGCTGCCATATCTAATAACTGAACATGGGAACAGAGACTATAGTAATTTTGAGCGGCTTTACAACAGCTGCGGTGCCGAGAGTGCAAACGCCTTAGCTTCTAAAATTGTCCTCGCTATTCTACCACCTACCTCTAGTTTTTTTAAACTAAGTATAGATGAACCAGTGCAAGCTCTGCCAGAAGAGATGAGAGCAGATTTCGATAAAGCTCTGGGTATTGTCGAGCAAGCGATCATGAAACGGATAGCCGATTCGCACGATCGCGTCGTAATCCAACAGGCCATGCTGCATCTAGTGGTGGGCGGTAATTCGATGCTGTTTATGCCGCCTGATTCAGAGACAATGCGACATTTTCCGCTGTCTCGTTATGTTGTCGATCGTGACGGCAACGGCAACGTCATCGAGCATATTACGGTCGAAACCGTCCACCGCAGTGTCTTAGGGCTGCCGCCCCTTGCTGAACAGATCTATGCCGATCCTTGGAATGCACAAGCAGGACCGTCTAGCTCGTCCGATAAAGACGAGGTTAATATTTATACACGAGTCTATAGGGATTATAAAAGCAACCGCGCCAAGTCGAAAAACAAATGGCGCTGGGCGTACCATCAGGAAACTGAAGCCGGTCAAATAATTACAGGTAGCGAGGGTTGGGCGCCAGCAGATGCCTCGCCGTGGATCGTCCTGCGCTACACCTCTTGGGTGGACGGCGAAGATTATGGCCGCGGACGTGTTGAAGAGTACATAGAAGACCTTGAGGCGCTCTCGCACTTGTCGAAAACGCTGGTCGAGGGAGTAGGAGCGAGCGCCAAAGTCATCTGGATTATTAATCCAGGCGCAACGGTTACTCCTAAAAAGTTGGCAGAGACTCGCAATGGGGAATGCGTGGTGGCTAGGCCTACAGATCTCACGGCGCTGAACGTCGGAAAAACCGCCGATTTTGCAGTCGCCAATGCCAAGATCCAAGCGCTGGAGCAGAGAATCAGGTCGGCATTTCTGCAGCTCTCTATACGCGATAGTGAGCGCACCACAGCCAGCGAGATTAGAAACGTTCAGCTTGAACTGGAGCGCCAACTTTCAGGGCTATTCTCTCTGTTGACTGCTGAGTTTTTGATTCCATATCTAAACCGTCTGATACATGTATTGACAAAGGCGAGGCGACTACCCGCGCAGTTGAAAGACAAAAAGGTAAAGAAAACTATTGTCGCCGGCATAAATTCAATTGGACGGAGCCAGGAGTACGAAAAGATTCTAACCCTCGTAGAGACGCTCCAGAAAATTCTCGGCCCAGAAGCTGCCTTAATGTACCTGAAGCCGCAGACTCTGATCGATCAACTCGCCAGCGCCCTTGGACTCAGCTCTAAGAATCTGATCAAGTCTCAGGAAGAAGTTAACCAGGAGCAGCAACGCCGTCTAGACCAAGCCAACGAGCAAAGCGTCGTCAAGCAAGCTGCGCCGCTTCTAAAAGTCATACAAGAAGAAATGAGTAAGAACAACAGCAATCAACCTACGGAGAATTTAGAAGATGGAAACTAATGAGGCCGCTGAAGATTTGCCGCCAGAAATAGCCGCCCTTCCTGCAGACACGCAGGAGGTATTCCGCTACGCTCAAAAAGCAGCCGCTGCTGAAGCAGCCGCAGCGGCGGAAATCCCCACCGATGAGAGTGAGTCAGGGTCGCCGCCTGCAGATGAGAACGATTTTACCGACGACGAATCTACAGCCTATGAAACCAGTTTCGATGCTGTAGATCCAGAGCATCGCGAGATTTTGCTGGACGCGCAGGATGAATTTTCGACCTACGGCACCATCACGCAGGAGACTCTAGAGAAACTGCATTCGCTGCCTAGTGAAGCCCTTGTCCAAGCCCAGCTGGAGTTCATGCGGGGCGAGCAGCCGGAGTATGCAGAGCAGCCGGGAGATCAACGCGAGCTTAGCCGAGAAGATAGCCAGAGAATTATTGATTCTGTCGGCGGGCAGGACGACTATACTCAGATGAAAACCTGGGCAGAGCAGCAGCTCGATCCGCAGTCCATCGACGCGTTCAATAATGCCCTGCAGAGGCAGGATGCCGCTGAAATCCAATTGGCTGTCGCTGGTTTGTACAGCATGTATCAAGATGCGTGCGGTCGCGACGGCAGATTGATATCGGGCAAGACTGCGACTCAGAGCTACGATGTCTATAAAAACCCCCGGGAGTTTCTAGACTCTCTGCCAGATCCAGGAAACTCTACCTCTAATGTCTTTGATTCTGGTGAGATTGATTTCCAGAAGATTGAGCGCACACTAGCTTCTGACCCAAACTTTTTTAACTTTTAACTCTAAATTATGTTCAGCTATTTCAAATCTACAGAAGTTCAGCGTTATCTCGTTCGGGCCGAGCGACTGAACGGCTACGCGGCAATGGTCGGCATGGTCGCAGCTCTAGGTGCCTATGCTGTAACAGGCCAGCTAATTCCCGGAATTTGGTAAAACCACATCATCGGTTGGCAACCCTGAATTCCTGCTGTAAGCGCAAACTGTGAGACAGCTTTCTCTAACTAATTCGCGGCGAAGTTGCTCTAACCATACCTAAATATTAGAGGACATTTCTATTTAACAGCCGTATTTGGGATAAGTGAGGAGGGTTCAATTCCCTCCTGCGGCTATTGGCTAGCACCGTACGCGTTGCAGGCCTAAATGACAGTAGGAAAGACTACATTTTTAAAGATCGATCTCGAGTTACACCGAGCTTGGTGCAGATATAAAACTATTTAGTTCATAATAAAATGACTTTAAGCGTACCTAGTAAGTATGTCACATATCCTGGCGCTAATAATTTAGGTTCCGATAAACGCGAGAACTTTAGAGTCTTATTTAGCGGTTATGTCCAACGGGCATTTGAGCGAGAGTGTCTCGCCCGGCAGCTATTAGACAACCGCTACATAAAATACGCAAAGGCCGAAAAATTCTACCACACCGGTCGCATGAAGCACGGCTGGCATAAGCGAGGTACGAGCATTATGGGTCAGACTGACGGAAACCCGGCGATTGCTTCTACCGATGTAAACATAGATCGACTGTTGATTTCTTCTTTCTTTCTCGATGAGTTAGATCTATTGATGTCTCGCCCTGAGCTGATAATGGATTTCAGCCACCAAGCCGGCGCAGCAATCGCTCTTCAGGCAGATAGATTAGCATGGAGGGCCGTGTCTATGGCTGCGCGCAGGGCGTCGCCTATAGACGCTACAGGTCATGAAGAACCCGGAGGTACTCGGATTAAGATCGGTACCTCCCCGAACGACGCGTATGACGGCGAGAAGCTGGTCGAGGCCCTTAGAGAAGCCAGTGCAATTCTAACCGAGAAAGGCGTTTCAAGGCAGGGTAGGGTCGCTCTCTTCAACACACGGCAGTACAATGCCTTAATCAACACAGCTAACATCACAAAAGTGATTAGCGATCACGATTTGGGAGCAGCGCTGCAGAAGCCTAGCCAGAATAGTTTTCAGAAACTCTGGGACATAGATGTTTACACAAATCTCAATTTTCCTTTTCAAGGAAGATACGGTGTTAATTATGAGCGTCTAGACAACCCGCCAGACAATCCAGGCGCTTTTATAAATAGAACGATAGCGTCGGATGACACGGACGCCGCTGTCCTCACAGATAGCGCTTACAAGAATAGCTACGGTACGTCGACCTCATTTAAGGGTTCTTGCGGTTTAATCTTCCATAAAAACGCCGCTGCTATTGTTCATGCAATGATGCCGCGATTCGATAGCACTGGGCCGGAGTTTAGAGCTGAATGGGGCGGTGAGCTTCACGTTGCCAAACTCGCGTGCGGTATTGGGCCAGTCAGCCCAGCTTGCGCCATTGAGCTCTATACTGATGTGCCGCCGTCAACCCCGCCAAGCCAGGGAAGCCAGGGAAGCCAGGGAAGCCAGGGAAACACATAGTGATCATGGAACTTGGCCCCCCCCCCCTTAGAAGGCCAAGCTCTTTTCACTATAGAACAGATGGTAGATCCCTATACAGAGTTGTCTGCTGTAAATGCAGTGCTCCTAGCAATTGGCCAACCTCCGGCAACTGCGGCAGATCTTGCGAAAAATTCAAAAAGCAGTGAAATTCAAACTATCCTAAATTTATTAGACACTTGCTGTGCCGATGCGCAGAGCGAGGGTTGGTCGATCAACCGTACACAGCAGCTTTCATTTGCTGCCAACAATGAATGTATAATTAACGGTATAAAACCCCACAATCTGCTTGGCATTAACATATTAGCCATCAACGGTGAGCGCGACATTTCGCAGCAGAGCGATAAGTTAGCTCTTAGGCTGACGACAGACGCAGATACAAACACAGATAAATATGCCATCTGCGACCGCGCCACTAATTTAATAACGTTCACAAAAAATCTAGATTTAGAAGTCAGCTATATCTGGAGTCTTATGGCACTGCCATCAGTCTTTCGCAGCTGGGTGGTAAAGATGGCGACTTCCCGCGCGGCCCTCCACCTGGTCGGCAGTCCGCAGCTAGTGGCAATTTTACGGCAGGAGGAAGCGACAGCGCGCGCTGCCTGTCTCGATTATGAATGTAGGCACCAACAGCCGCACCATGCAGCTGCATGGCGGCTCTGGTCCTATCCGGCAATCCATTGAGTAGACCCGTTATGAAGCCAGTATCTGATACCATACCGAACTACGTGCTCGGTATTTCTGAACAACCAGATGAGGTGAAGCTAGCGGGACAAGTAGTGGATGCCGAAGACGTCATTCCAGACATTACCGGTGGTTTGCGTAAGCGTCCAGCGGCACAGCTTATTGCCGATCTCGGCGACGTCGATGCAACCGACCCGTATCAGCGGCCACCAAAGGAAGATGGCTGCTGGTTTCACTACAGCCGCGACGCGGCTGAGGGCGGTTATATCGGTCAGGTCTCCCGTAAGGGCGGCGTACGGGTCTGGCGCTCTCGCGACGGTAGAGCTATGAAGACGGAACACAGCTCTACTGCGACGAAAGCAAGCACCCCCGCGACGAAAACGTATTTAACGCACAATGAGCCAGATTCGATTCAGTCGCTTACTATTAACGACGCCACTTTTCTGGTTAACCGGGAAAAATCAGCGAGCATGAAAGGTCCTCATACCGCTGATGACAGTGTAGGCCGCGCCTTCGTCTCGATCAAGCAGCTGCTGCCAAAACGCCAATACGGGTTGAACATATTTAAAGAATCGGCTACAATGACAACAGAGGAAGTGACCGCAACTTTGGTCAGCGTCCAGCTGTCCTTTAGCGATGTTGGATCGGATTACGACACGCCGTGTCGTTATAGCGGCACAAAAGTCGTTGTCGATACCGTCAGCGGCTGCACTGTACGCGTCACCATAGCGGGTCGCGCGGAGATGGTGCAGCCGCAAAACACTAGAATAGTGCGCGCTGACGTAACACCAAAGCCTAGAGCTGCTTCTAACTATAGCTATAAGTGTAATTATCAAACTCGAGTCGAGCTTCTCTACGGCGGCTCTTTCTCTTCGACAGATGCTGCAGCGACTGGATTTGAGCTTATGCTGGCGGGTAAAAGACATCGCATCAACATTAAAAATACTGTAACCAGTTATCATAAGGCCGATATTGCTATGGTTAGACCGGTACCCATAGATTTAGAGTTGGGAACATCGTTATCAGCTGGAGCAATTCTAGGCGCGATAGCGGAGCAGATCAAGGCTAAAAGTAACGCCAGCTCACATAAACTAAAGGTCGAGATCGTCGGCCAAGGTCTATATATCGAGAACGACACTACTGCGGGGGCCACAGAAGAGTTTTATATCAGCGCCCTCGACAGCGATGTTTTCTCGATCATCAGAGATCAAGTGAGCAGCATTGACGAGCTACCGCCAGACTGCAAGCATGGCTACACAGTGCGGGTATCAAACCTCGAGCGGCTGACAGATGACGATTATTGGCTAACTTTTGTCGCTGATGACGGCGTATCTGGCAGTGGGCACTGGCAAGAGTGTGTTGCGCCAGGAACTAGAACAGCAATAGACGAAACGCTGATGCCAGTCGAGTTAACCCGTGCTGCGGACGGAAGAGAGATGAATATATCTACCATTGATTGGGAGGAGAGAAGTGTTGCGCAGACCAAGCCTAAATTCTTAAACAACGGTAAGATTAATCAACTCCTCTTTTACCAGGACCGTCTTGCGATTCTCAGCGGTTCAACCCTGATCCTATCCCGTCCAGGCGACATCTATAACTTTTGGAGAAAGACAGGGCTGACTTTTTCAGGCATCGATAGCATAGAAATAGATTGTGCTGCTTCTAAGCCAGGGGAACTTGTAGATGGTATCGAGACCGCAGCAGGATTGCTGCTATTCGCTGAAAACGCTCTATATCTATTAACCAGTGCTGGCGATGTCTTGGACCCAAAGACCGCGCGAATATACCCCGTTGCCGACCTGGCATACAACCGCTGGAGCAGGCCGGTATCGCTCGGTAAAAGCATCGGCTTTTTAAGCAGTGCCGAGGGAAGCAACTACAGTCGATTTCTGGAGGTCTTCGACTTTAGTCGCGACGGCAGAGCCGAAATTGCAGAGCAGAGCAAGGTGGTTGAAACACTTCTGCCGAAGGACCTCGATCTAATCGCCTGCTCGCAAGCACACGGCGTGGTTTTGATGGCTAAATCGAGAGCAAATCCAGCTCTTATCTACGGCTATCGATACCACGATATAGCGGGCAAACGCGTGCAGGGGGCGTGGTTTAAGTGGAGAATGCCGCTGCCAATACACTACCTATGTATAATCGGCGATGGCTGCTATGTTGTATTAGAGCAGAATAGTGCTGACGCTGCAAGCGGAGATCACTTTGCTGGGCAATTGTACCGGATTAGTTTGCAACCGGACGACGCCAGCACCTCTGACAGCAAGACTCCGCAGAAGGTCGAATCAAAAAGCAGAGGAGATACAGATACACCCTCCATGTCGGTGGTGTTGCCGACCGTCTTTCCGCGCTTTAGAGCGTGGAATCAGTCCAGTGGCATTGGCGATAGCGCACCGCCCCTAAGCTACAACACAAGCTCAACCTTAATAATTCAGCAGCTTAAAGTCTTTGGCTATGGTACTTTTAAAGCAGAGATCTACCGTCGAGGTAGGGTTGGATACGAGGAGCTGCCCCTCTCGGGAGTTGCGGCGAATACTTACGCAGACAGCGGCGTAAAGGCATCTAAAGTCTATACAGTGCCAATCCATTGCCGAAATGTTGATTTTTACATCAAGCTGCTTTCGGATGATTCCAACCCAGCAGCGTTGCATTCCGTGACATGGGAGGGTGTAGTCAGTGACCGCTTCCCCCGCCGCTTTTAGTGAGATCACGACAGCGACAGCCGCAGATGCGCTCTATCTAGCTAAAAATTTGCTACCCGCTGATCGAGATGAATTGGTCGCCGGCTACGGCGTAGATCCGGTTGTAGTCTTGCCGAAAGCTATAGCCAGCAGCGCTGGCAGTTATTGGTGTTTACAGATAGGGTACAGAGCAGCTGCGATAGCAGCCATTGAAAACGACGGCCTTATCTGGATGTTGTCGTCTGTGATTGCGAGCGATCATCCTGTAATTCTTGCCCGCCAGGCGAAGCGCTTTCTGGCTGATCGCCGACCTAGCAAGCTTTGGAATTGGGCCGACCTCCGCAACCGCGCCCACCTCCGCTTAATCTCCTGGCTCGGTTTTCACTTCGGCCAGGTGGTACCTTTCGGGCCGCGCCGACTACCATTTATATACTTTGAAAAATGTTTTACACCCCCGCACTAGCTCTAGGTATCGGACAGGGAGTCAGTTCATTTGTCCAGGTCCTCTCGGGATTAATTAGCGGTAGAGCAGAAAATGAGGAATACAATCAACGGCGTATAGCTGAAGTTCAGCGCCAGAATCTGCAGATCTTTAACCGCAATAATGCAGCAGCCGAGCGCTACCGAAATCTGCAACTATCTACAGACCAGCAACTGCGCTACAACCGTCAGGCTGAGCTAAATGCTCGCGCGATGGCGGAGGATAATTTAAACCGTGCCCTTAGCCAATCGCTGCGACAAAGAGAGCGCGATACTGTGGAGATGTTTCGCAGTTTGCGCGGCGCTCGCAGCAGCCGAGTTAATCTTGATTCCTCGACTCTAGCTGAATACGGTCGCGCTCAGTCGGCTCGTTTAGCTGAATTGACGAGCGTCGGCATGAGTGCCCGCAGCAAGGCGTATCTGCGCGCAGAAGAGTTGCGGGCGGCGAACGATCGCGCCACTGCCGCGTTGATGTTTGCGCCAGCGCCACTGCCATACATAAACAGTTATCGACCGCAGCGCAGCAATCCATTGCTGGAAAATCTCATGCTCGCTAGCGGTGCGTTCGCAGGTATCGAGAGAGGTTACAGCGTCTATAACAAATTAATGCCCTGAGATGACGGATTCGTTTAGACCATTAACAGCATCAAACTACAACGCTGGTTTTGAGAGATATCAGGAGGATGTAAATTTTGGCATCGCTCAAATGCTGGCTTCTGCGGCGGAGGACGATCGCGTCCAGCGCGAGCTCGGACCATTGGCAGGGCTAGCCGCATTCAGCGGCTCATTAAGCGAACTGCTGACCAGTGTAGCAGAGCGCGAAGATAAGCGCCAGTATGCGCGTGGATTGACGGATTCCTTTCGCCGCGGCGTCAGCCCAAAGGAGCAGGAGGCGTACGATGCAGGAGTTTCAGAGTTAAGACGCCACACAGGCGATATCAACAAGCTGGCGGACAGCATCGAGTCAGCAGATGGACACGCTCTCGTCTCTGAACAAGTTCGCGCCAATAACCACCCCTGGTATGCCTACGGACAGCTGGTCAGCGACGTGCAGCGCCGCGTACGGCTATTCCCCGCTTTCCTGGCGGAGGCCAAACGCGACGTAACGGTGACGCGAGAAGATCGCAACCTATCGTATGATCAGCTAACGGAGTTGGGCGATTATGCCGTCTGGGAAGACCAGGTCCTGTCGTTATTTTTTGAGGGCTTCCCCGACCTGCCGCCGCAGCTGCTCAACAACCATGTCTTTGGCCCGGTGCGCGGTGTTCTCGCCAATGAAGCGAGCAGCTGGGCGCAGCAGCATCGGGCCAAGGTCAGACTAGAGCGGCAGGAGCTGGCAAAGGATCGACTATACAATGCGTTGCAAGCGAGTGCCGCAGGAGACGTATTTCTCGATTTAGTCGGATCCAGCGAGCTCAGCCGCCCTGAAATTTTTGACTTTTTGCTGGAGTTGCAAAATTCTGGGCGGATGTCTGAAACTCAACTCGCCGAGCTTGCGGATTTTAAATTTTCCCATCGCGGCCAGAATGGCAAAGTGGTTGCAATTGCTGATGCCTATAAGCGAGACTTCACACGGCTATATCATAATTTAGACGCCATTCAGCTGGCAGCAGCGAACCGCGATAACCGACAGCAAGCGCAGATGGCCGACGATTTCCGGGCTACCTTTTTCGAGCTACACGGTCAGCGACGCCGACAGGGGGGACGCGTCAGCGACGCTGAGGCGGAGCTGTGGCGGCAAGAGGGCGAGAAGTTAGGCCTCAGGCCATCGCAGTTGGGATTTCTAAAGGATATAACAACAATAGAGGAGCATAATGCGGAGGAATTTGATGACTATCTCTGGCAGCTGCGGCAGTACAACGGCTATGTAACTTCTGACGACATCGCCAACGCTCCGAGCAGCGTTTACAAGAAGTGGTATACTAGAGTAAAAGCCGACGATCCCATCAATCGCGGAATCAAGGAATATCGAAAAGATGCAGAGTCGCGAATTCTAGGCATCGTACAGGCGCAGTACTTAGAAAATTCTGGAGCAAATATTCCCAATTACCAAATAGAAGAGTATTACACGGTTCTAGCCCGCGCCAAAAGAGTGTGGCAAAACCACTTTGCCGATGAGATGCGCTCTGGCAAGTGGGTGGATAAGCCCGTCGAGGCATACGAAGCAGCGCTGTCGAAAGTTCGCGAGAGTGTCGCCGCAGGCCGCTACAGCAACCGACGTGATAGCGATCCAAACATAACTGCTATTCAAAATCTACAAAAGGCGAATGCAGCGCTGCTTGAGGATCCAGATATTGTCAACACAGCCATCATTCCAGGTACAGAACCGGCATTGGCTGAAATCGAGAAAATGCGGAGAAGCGGACGCTTTCAGATGCCGCAGATTTATTTTCGCCTCGCCGAAGGCTCGGCTTACACCGCTGCCGACATCGCAAATATGCAGTTGAGAGCAGCCGGCAAAGAGCCGCTGATTAAATCTAACGATGAACAGATAGTCGACAGGCAAGACCCTCTAATTCAGGGATTGTTAAAGTTTAGAAACACTCCGCGTCGAACCTATCGCGCTGCCGTAGCGAATCGCGATCAGAAATGGTTCTTAGATATCATAGCGCGCGAGGAATCACAGGCCTACGGCGGATACGACGCCTTCAACCGCGGCGGGGCAGACAACGGCTACACGGCCTACGGATCTGGCAACAGCGCCGCCGGCGACTTAGATAAACCCATTACCTCTATGACTATAGGCGAGGTTATCGAGCGCCAAAAATCAGAGCTCTGGGCGGTGGGACGCTATCAATTTATTCCAACGACATTGCTAGAGACGCTGCCGTACACAGGTCTTTCGGCAGACGACTTGTTCGACGAAAGAGCGCAGGATATCTTCGCGTTGACGCGCGCGCGTCTGCGCGTAGGAATGCCGGGGGGTGACACCGCCAAAGGTCTAGTCAACGAGTGGCGCGGCTTGAAATTTGCTACAGCAGAAGAAAAAGATGAAATGCTGAGAATTATTAATGCAGAGCCGATGCTGAATCCCATCAATCTACTACCGCAGCTGTTGGAATCGGAGCGTTGAATTTTAATGAATAGCAATCTACAACCGGAAGGATTTGATAGAGATTTTTTGAAAAAGAGAGGCGAGCGTCTCTCAGATATATTAGAGGAAGAAGAAAAAAAGGCAGAGCCCGTCAGCTCTGAACAGCCTACACCCACGCCGATACAACAGGCCGCTCCTAAAGGGCGAACAGTCGACATCGAGCCCGATAAACAAGGCCCGCTGACGGAGGTCGTAAACGCTGCAACCAAGGGATTTCGCGGTGCTATCGAGAGCACCCTCACGGCAACAGAGCGATTCTTCGATGCCGCCCGCGGCGAAGATATCAGCTCTGATGATTACCAATTGGACTGGGATCCCATGGCGAAGGTTCCAGAGCCGTATGTAGGTACGTGGTGGGGGTCTTTAATTGAGGACGTTGTCCACTACTCGACATACAGCGGCGGTCTGCTGCTGCTGAGCGGCGGCAGGTTAGCAGGCTTGAACCCGAGGACATTCTCGGCCCTTTCAGCCGGTGTAGGCGCTGCTCTCTCGAACAAGAGCGATGAAGGCAGAATTCTCAGCTCACTAAAAGAGACATCCCCGGTTGTAGAGAAGATCATCGAGCGGACGGGCTTAGATCTGTTGGCCGCCGACGACGCCGACCACCCGCTCCTAAAAAAGTTCAAAGCCATCTCCGAAGAGATGGGTCTGGCGTTGATTTCCGATTACGTGGTCGTAAAGCTCTTTGGCAAAAAGGGCCTGCTCCATGCAGCCATGCGGCAGCGCAACGTCAGCGATCAGATCATTGAAAAGGGGCGCGCCGAGCTGAACGACACCCTCTCAAACGCTGCTAAAGCCGCGAAATCGCCGCAACACATAGCCATGCGGGGGCATATGAATAAACCCCTAGCAGAGCCGTGGCAGGGATCTCCGAACTCGACGGCAGATGCCGGCGAGATTCACCAGCAGCTAAACCGTATAGACAGCGAGTTTAGTGCCAAGGACGGCTCCACCGACGCGGTCTTAACGCCCCTGGAAGCCGAGCGCATGGCGACGACCAGCGGCCTCAGCGAGGAGCTACTGCAGAAAAAGGCCGCAGAACTGCTCTCCTCGCCGCGCTATGCGGCACTAAAGCTATCCATTAATAAGGGAGAGACCAGCTGGGCCAAAGCCTTTTGGCCGGCTTACCGGCGACACCAACAGGTGATGGGCCGCGTTGAAACGGCGAAGACTCCAGAAGAGTTTTGGGAGCCCATTTTAAAACGTCAAAATAGCCGCTACGAAAAATTCAAATACTGGAGCGATCATAATGTTGTTGTCGCTGATTTGGTGATCGGCTCTTTAATGAAGCAGATTCGCGATCTCTCATCAGGAGCCTTAGAGCTAAGCAACATCGCCGATATTAAAGACACAGATGGCCCCTTAAAAACCATAGCGGATCGCCTAATATTCGGCCTAGCTCAGACAAAGCGCAGCCGCTACTTAATCGGCGCCCAGCTAAATAATCTCAAAGGCCCAACAGGGAGCGGCGGGGCTAAAGTGAAGAAAGCGGGCATCAGGAAAACTACCGCAGGTGTTGCGGGTGAAATGCCGACAGAAGCCGAAATCAGACAGCGCCTGATAGACATCGACAACGAGACTAGAGAAACTGTACAGACAGTATTGACTCTAGCTGGCAAGAGCGGCAACGAAGACTTACTTAAAGCCCTGATTGAAGCTTTCGCGATGACAGATAACATCCACACCATGCTAGACCTCGATCTGTTCATGCGCAAGCGGCTGCGAGGATTTAGCAGTCAAAATCAGACTTTAGCGGAGCTATCATCTTTCTTTGTTAACAGTGTGCTATCCGCTCCCAAAACACCGGTTAGAGCATTTTTAGGCACTGGACAAGCGGCGTTTCTGCAACCTATGACCCGCGCCATTGGCGCCACCGCTCGCGGAGATTGGGTTACGGCGCGCTCTAATATAGCAGCGATGAATGCCTTTACAGGCATGGTTCCTGAGGCGTGGTCGGTTTTCAACCGCCGCGCTAAGGCCAACTTTAGTAGAGATATCAACAGTATAGAAACCCGCTTCTCATCGCGACAACGTCAGAGCGATGCTCAGTGGGCGGCGTTGGGGAAGTGGGTTGAAAGCCGCGGCAGCGACGGCGATAAGGCCTCGTACTATTTGGGTAAACTGGCCCGCGGCCTCAACGATAACCGAATTTTTAGCGCCTCTAGCCGTTTGATGGCCTCGTTCGACGAGACCTACGCTGTAATTCTGGGGCGGGCGCGCGCAAAAGAAAAGGCGATGCGCCAGGTTTTAGATAACAAGACGCAGAAAATCGATAGGTATCGCTACTCTATAGCCGGCGATAAGGTAAAGAGGAGAAAAAGTAGCTCCGAGATAACCGCCGATGACCTGGCGCTGTATGAGGACATCTTTTTTAGAGAGATGTTAAACAAAGATGGCACTGTTAAGTTAGATTCAGACTTATTTCTCAAAGCGGATTATCAAGAGGCGACTCTCACCGAGCCGCTGACAGCGTTCGGCAAGGATTTAAACCAACTTTTTGAGAAATGGCCTCTGATGAAGCCCTTTTTCCTCTTCGCTCGCACCGGAATCAGCGGCTTAAATCTAACGTTTAAAAACGCGCCGGGTCTAGGCCTACTGCACCGCAAGCATCTAGACATCATGTATGCCGATGTGGAAGATTTAGAGAACTTAGCTCGCTACGGTATATTTAACGCCGCCGATCTAGATAACGCTAAAGCCCAAATCGCCGGGCGTCAGCTGGTGGGAACTGCTGTTGTGTTTGCAGGCGCCGTGGCTTACATGTCGGACAACTTAACTGGCAATGGCCCGCAGGATCGCGGGCTGCGCGAGGTCTGGCGCATGACCGATTGGCAACCGCGGCGCATTAGAGTAGGCGACGTGTGGCTCTCTCACGACGTCTTTGACCCCTACTCGACAATTCTAACCACTCTGGCCGATATCGGTGACAACTCGCAGTTAATGGGTCCAAAGTGGACCGAGGATAAATACCAGAAATTGGCGCTAGCTGTCGGCGGTTCCATGGTATCAAAGAGCTACCTGAGTGGGATAAATGATCTAATAGATGCGTTTTCTGGCGGCCACGGCGCTGGCAGTCGAATCTGGGGAAACATCGCCAACAACGCCGCCTTGGTGCCAATTTTTGGTGCGGGGATGCGCAACAGCATCGGTAAGGTGTTATCCCCCTATATGCGAGAACTTGACGACGAGATCAGCGATAGCATACGCAATCGGAATTTGACGACCGAATACTTCAGCGACAAACCGCTGCCGATAAAATACAATCTCTTGCGCAAAGGAAAGCCGCTGCGCGAGTGGGGATTTTGGCAAAGAGCCTTTAACGAAGCGACCGGTTTAAATATCGATGTTGCCGACGACAGTCCCGGCGGACAGCTGCTGCGCGATAGCAACTACGACCTCCGTCTACTAACTAAGCGGGCACCGGATGGTACCGATCTAAGCAACAGCAGCCGTTTAAGATCGATGTTCCAGCTCGCGATAAGTGAGCAAAATATTGGCGAAAAGCTCGACGCCTTGGCCGAGCGAAAAGATGTTCAAGATTCTTTAGATGATATGGAATCGGATCGGGAAAATAATAGACTAAGACTCGACCCGATGCAAACTTATGTCCACAACAGATTGATTAGATCCGTCATCAAGCCGGCCGTAAGAGCGGCCTGGCAGACCATGAAGTCTAACCCGGAAGTAACAACGCTGATTGAAGAAGATCGCCAGCTAAATCTAGACCAAATCAAGCGGCGTCTGTCGCAGCGCAAGCCGCCAGATTTTGCAATTCCTTACGACAGTGCCGGCGATTAGCTGCTACTAGAAGCCCGCTCAGTGCGGAAAAGTTCCACACGATAAATACTACATTTACCAAAGATGCGATCAAGAAGATACACCCAGGTATCTTATACAGATACACCAAGAAGATTAGGACTTTTCGATATCCCAGACCACGACTACGTCGCGTATCAGTACAATAGCGACTCGTTCGACAACGGCTCATCTGCAGAGGCACCTATACCGCTGCCAACGGGCGAAAGGATTGGTGAAGCTGATGCGCCCACGACAACACTGCAAATGTTTACCGAGAGGGTTACTTATAAGTACGGTGGCAAGTATGGCCGCACAGTAGCTATTATAAATAGCAGGTACGCTCACGATACCGTCAATCTGCTCGCACCACTAAATGATGACCAGACCGGTGTCTGGCGATTAATAGAAGTCGAGGCCGAAATTTTCTAACGCTAATGCATAGTACATATAACAGCTTTGATAGCTCGGTTACTATTCAAACCAGCTTTCCAAAGCAGCGTCGAGCTCTACTAAAAAATAGTTATAGAATTGACGATAAAGCTGCTGCATCTACAGTTCTACGCCTTAGTCCTGAGCGGGGCGCTGTCCAGATTTGGAGTTTGGGCGGCGACCGCACCGTAGCTGTCGACACGCTACGGGACGGCAGCTCGGTTACGATGCTGTTGCAGAGCAACTCCCACAAGCTCTCGTGGTGGGGGCCGATCCGCTGGCCAGGCGGGCAGCCGCCGCCTCTATCTGCGAGTGGTTTTTGCATCGTCACGCTGCAAAAAATTGGCGGAACCGTCTACGGATTTGACGGCGGAGCGTTTCTACCGCAGCGACATCATAGTTTACAGCTAGGAATAGATCCTAACGGTGAACTGCTAGAGGGTGGCTATCCCAACCGATCTGCACTGAGTGTTCCCGATCGAGACGGGCTGTTTCACATCATCGACTCCAGCCCCATGACGTTTGAGTGCTGGTTATATCTGCAGAAAAATCCCTGGGGTGGAGTGAGCATCGCCAGCAAGGGCACTGAGTGGGTGCTGGCGCTGCTGCAGGACAACACCGATGGATATAATCTCAAGTTCAAATTTTTCCACCAGAGTCTTCTGCCCGAGCAGGGCGGTTGGCGCTGGCTAGGCTCGGCAGGGTCGAACTCGATCCGCGCCTGCGAGTGGCACCACGTGGCTTTGACTAAAGACGCCGACAGTCGTGTCAACGTGTTTGTTGACGGCTGTAACTGGGGCGACAGCGTCGATGTGCCGTTTGACTCGGCGGTGGCGCCGTCGACGACGCCGCTGGAGATTGGCAAATTTCGAGACGTTTCCGACCGCGATTTCGCC
The DNA here is from genome assembly GCA_007996965.1 of cyanobiont of Ornithocercus magnificus. Classification (NCBI taxonomy): domain Bacteria; kingdom Bacillati; phylum Cyanobacteriota; class Cyanophyceae; order Synechococcales; species cyanobiont of Ornithocercus magnificus. The sequence continues at coordinate 4,105 of BIMP01000003.1, read as the reverse complement.
GGCTGCGTCACGGACGTGCGTTTTGTGCAAGGAACTTGTCTTTACAGCAGCGATTTCACCGTCGACAACTACGGTTTAAGACCGGCTAACGCCGTATCGCTGTTGATAGACAGCCACAATCCCCGGCAGGACAGCGGCGATAGAGCGCTGCCAGTAACGGTACCAGACCACGCGCAGCTGAGCGAAGAGCTGCCGTACGGCCAGCACTGCGTCGAATTCAGGCGTTCGCACCGGTTGCACTTCGATACCAGCCGCGCGCCGCTGGACATCGGATCAGGGGCGTTTACGGTCGATTTTTGGTTTAGAAAGATACCCGGCAGTACTGAATCAGCACTGCTGAGCATCAATCCTCTGAGCGTGCAGCCACGCCTGCCGTTGCTAATCGCAGCCAACGGCACCAAAATCCGCCTGCGGCTTCGCGGCAGCGAAGACACTCTCAGCATTTACCAACTTTCCGATCAGGAGAGCAACTGGCGCGATGGGTATTGGCACCACCACGCCTTCGTCCGTACGGGCGAGGGAGTGCTGAGCTACTACTTTGACGGGCGACTGGGGCAGAGGCTGGACACAGCTGCAGCTAAGCAGGCAGTTCCGGCTATGAACGAGTGGGTATTCGGGGCAATGCGCGGTCGCTTGGCAAATTTTCGCCTGGAAGTTGGTCGGGCACTTTACACCGCAGAGTTTGCGCCAAAGCGCGACCTCATCGAGAAGGCGAACGGTCTTCTACTATTCCAAACCGCACGAATACTTGACGGCAGCAGCAACAGGTATCCGCACAGCAAGAAGGCTTTTGACACAAGTATTCGCGTAGTCAGCGACTCTCCAAGCGCGAGCAATCCTTTAAACCGATACACAGTATCTAGACCTACGAGTTGAGAGAGAACGTACTTTTATTATGAAAAGCAAGTTAATCGGAGCAGTAAAGCACTATAGAGCTGAAAGACACGAGATAGAGGCGTGGCAAAACCTCGAGAGCCAGCTTGCACCGCAGCTGGTAGATGAGTTTTTAGATCTATTTTACAAGCGCAGACGCAAGATTACCTCGAACTGGCAGCGCATCTACGACGCGGCAGCGGCAGCTGGGGCTAAGTATCCAGAAGTTGTCGCCGCACAGTGGGCTCTCGAGAGCAGCTGGGGGCGGGCAATTTCCGGTCGAAACAACTTCTTTGGTATCAAAGGTCCCGGAACGACCAAGAAAACGTGGGAGGACTACGGAGAGGGACCAGTAACTATCTACGATAGTTTTCTAGACTTTGATTCGTTGACCAGCTGCGTGAAATATCTCGTCGATAGATGGTACAAAGATTGGCAGAATTATAGAGGCGTAAATCGAGCCCAATCTTACCAGGAATGCGCGCATTTACTCAAGAGCGAGGGCTACGCAACAGATCCAGACTACGCTAAAAAGTTGATAGATATTATTCAAGGAGAACATCGCAGCAAAGACAGCCATGCTTGAGTTTTGCTGAAGAAATAGAGATTTCCAATGGACGCATTAATTTCACTTATACGCACTGCCACAGCTATTTTCGCTAAGGGACGTATCAGCCAGAACGACAAAGCGATCAAGCAGCTCGATCAACGCCTAGATGCTTTAGAAGTAAAAGTATCTACCGATTGTATAAAGAAGCAAGATTCTGCAGCTGCTATCGAGCGTATAGATAGCTATATGGTAAGAATTGAGAGCAAAATAGACCACATTATTAACGATTAATTTTTAAACAATGTCAGGGGAGAGCAAAGCTAGGGCTGGAGCAGAGCTAGGTCAGAAGCTTCTCATCCTTTTAATGGAGAGCTTCAGAGAAAGCTTAGAATTGAAAACGGCCACGCCGCAAGAGAAAAAGGTGATAGCGGAATTCCTCTATCGCAATAATATCACAGTTGAGTTTGAAGCAGAGAGTAAATCTACCGGCATTACCGATGACTTAAGGCAGCTGGCAGAGGATTGGCCTCGCACTGCAGGGGGATTACAGAGCATTTCCGCGAGGGCTTGGTGTGGCAACTAGCAAAACTGCGCGGTACTATCGCAGCCATCCCGAGGCGCGCAAGCGCCGTCTGCAACAGCAAGCTCGCTACAACCAACAGCCGCAGGAAGTAGAGCGTCGAGTAGAGCTAAACCGCATAAACAGGCAAAACCACCAATCCGGCAAGTCGAGAGTGGGAGACGGTAGAGATGTTTCCCATCGAACGAGTGGCAGCACGGTTTTAGAGGCAGAGCGTAAAAATCGCGCCAGAAACAGAGCAAGGAAAAAATGAAGTATTCAGTAGCACTGAACCATGGCCAAGCGCAGAGTTAAGCGGCCGCAACCCGGCTCAAAAGAATTTATCGAGCTGCTGAACAAGTTGATCCGCCGACATGCCGCCAGAACTAAAAAAGATCGCGCTGCCAAAAGCAGTAAGGGGGGCAGCACTCATATAGCCGGTACTGGCGGAGTACTAGGTACTAAAAAAAGCATCAAGCCTGCAGTCCCCGCCATCCGCAAAGTTAACGTTTCAGTGCTGCAGCCGCTGAAAGATTTGTCTTGGAAAGCTCAACAAAAACGCCTCCTCTTTAGCAGAAGTGGAGTCAGCAGTACTAGAAGACAGTTCGCCCAAGCTAAAAAAGATCTAGCCGCAGCAGGAAGCAAAGGCACTGAGACACTTTACGTCAACAGGAGCGGAGTTAGCGGCACTAGAAGACAATTCGCCCAAAATAAAAAAGATCGCGCTGCCAAAGGCAGTAGAGGTATTGGAACCCGTTACGGCCGCACTGGCGGAGCTTCAGGGCTGAAACCACTAAAGACTGCTCCTCGCCTTGTGTCAGCGGCTAAAGGAGTTCGACTGTTAAGCAAGCTCGGGCCGAAAGGAGCATTGCTAGGAATTGGGGGCTACGCGCTGTACGATACGTTAAAAAACCGCAAAAAACAGCAAGAAAATAACAGTGCGGGATCATCTGCACAGCAGAGACCGAAGACCACTAAACCACCTAGCCCTGTCCGGCCTACTCCGCAGCGTTCTAATCCCAAACCAAAGCGGCAGCCACCGCCAGCAGTAAGAACAGCATCCACCTCTAGAAGCCGTGCACCGGCGCGCAGCCGTCCAACCGCGCCGAAGACTCATCCGGCACGGCCAACACCGCGGCAACGCGATGCAGCCGCTGTACGCAAGGCCTACAACACGTTACGAACCTCGAGTCTGGACGAAGCGGCGAAAAAGAAAAAGGGCCTGCGTATATGGGCTGAATACCATTCAAAATATGGATCAGCCGATCTCAAGAAGAAGGCCAGAGCCTGGTTGAAAAAGAATAGGTAGCCTGACTCTTGGATTAAGATCTGTAGTAGTTGCAAAAAGAGCTTAGGGCACCCAAAACGCTGTGATTTTCCTCATTGAATTCAAGTCTCAGCTTCTTGGCAGTTTGGCGGTCGCGCTCGATCGGTAACGTCGGGTCGGGTCGGTCGTAGGGGTAGCTACCAGCCGACCAACGGGCGCAAATTTCGCGATTGTCGGGTCGGGTTGCGAAATAGAGAGTTGACGCGAGGGCAACAAAGGCTGTGACAGCAGCGCTGGATCGCCAGGGTAGCGCCTTCATGGAAGTCGGTAATGTCTGGATATGGACACATTTTGACCGGTGGCAGTATCGGCGTGCTAACTATTCAGGCACAACCGCATGTGAGCTTAACACACCGACGTTCAGAGATTCAATTGCTAATACGGTTTTGTTTAGTTCTTTCTGAGCGGACTTGCACTCCACCCAGAAAGAACTAAACGAGTCTGTGCGTACCCTCTGCCGGTGTGACAGTGTGGGTTAGCCAAACAAACGCCTTACACAAGCGTTGTAAGCATAGCCCATTGCAAGCGGACCGTCAACCCATCGGTCCATGATCCGTATTCAAAAACCCCTCGCTGGCATCTGCTTCAACCTCATCAAGAGCTGGGTAGAGGTCGCCCGCCGCGACAAAGGCGGCGAGATCGACGCCGACGGCACAGCTTGGACCAGGCTGCCAGCCCGCGAGCTGGGCGAGCAAATCCTGAGCGGCTTCTCCACTGACGTCAGCACGAGGACGATCTACAGAGCTCTGGACTACCTGGTGGAGTACAAGCTGGTCCGCCGCGAGAAGCGCCACCG